>NZ_JBBBVQ010000019.1:0-134557 GCF_037199735.1 Oryzifoliimicrobium ureilyticum
AATCGAAGACGCTCATCCATGACCGAAGTCTCTCTCCACGGCATCTACACCTCCCGATAAAGTCGGAAAGTGTAACCCATGTCTCCGGTACGATTTGTCACCTATCTCTCAGGTCGCACACAAACCATCCAAGTCCAATAACCCCCATCAGGGGTTAAAGCCGTTGGTACTGCGCGAATCAAGGCGTGCAGCAGCTGCAGCGGCCGCTCGAGCGGTCGCCGCTCGCCACGGAAACGATGCTCCTCATCCGACCATCACGAAGCCGCGCCCATCGCCGCCGAGCAACCCTCTCGATCACGAACAGCACCGCAAATGAGGGACGCAATGGCGGGATCAACAGGATTGTAGACGATCAGGCTGAGATCCGGTCGACCATCAATCAAGAAGCTCGAATATTCAAGGTCGATCTCTCCAAAGATCGGATGGGTAATTCGCTTCGTGCCGTCGCCTGAGGTCGCAATATCATTTTCTTCCCACAGAGCTTTAAACTCTGCGCTTTTCGCGCACATTTCCTGCACAAGATCCGCGATTTCGAAGGTTGCGCCAGCCCGCGCGGCGTCCGCGCGAAAGGCACCTACGACAAAGCGTGCCATGACCTCCCAATTGTGCTGGGCATGGCGTATGCCGGACTGTCCGAACAAGAGCCGGAGCACATTTCTTTGCTTGGGCTCCAATGCGCCATAATCCGTCATCACAATCGTCGCCGCGCGGTTCCATGCCACAATATCCCACGTGGCTGTCCGGATGAGGGCAGGGCTGGTTTCCAAGGTCTCTATGAAACGCTGCAGCCGGGGGCTGACACCTTCTGAACCTCTGTAGCGGACCTCAGGCGGCCGACCGAGCGCCAGCATGAAGAGGTGCTCTCTCTCGGGTTCGGTGAGCATGAGGCCTTTTGCGATCCGGTCGAGGACGTCTGCGGAGGGAGCGCCGCCGCGACCCTGCTCAAGCCATGTATACCATGTTGCGCTGATATTGGCACGCTGAGCGACTTCTTCCCGGCGTAAGCCGGGGGTGCGGCGCCGTCCCGAAAAGCCAAAAGTTAAGGGATCAAGCCGGCTGCGTCTGTCCCTCAGAAATTTCCCGAGATGATTTGTGCTTACGGTCATCCTGTTAAGCCTTATAATAGGATAAGATCACTACTTTAATAGCATAGTGGTAGCGTGATTATGCTCTCCAAATCAACAGGAGACAGATCATGCGTATCTTCCTTACCGGCGCCACGGGCTTCATTGGTTCAGCAATCATTCCAGAGCTTTTAAAAGCCGGCCATGAGGTTGTTGGGACAGCGCGCTCCTCAGAGGGAATGCAACGCCTTTCCGAGGGCGGGATCACTGCATACCGCGCGGATCTCGATGAGCCTGGAACGTTCCGTGCTGGCGCCGAGCATGCCGATGCCATTATTCATACGGCGTTCGACCATAACTTTACACGGTTCGTGGACAACTGTGAAAAAGACCGACGTGTGATCACAGTCCTTGGTGAGGCGCTTCTCGGCTCGAACCGGCCTTTGCTGATTACATCTGGAACCGGAATGGGAAACGCCCATTTTGGTGAACTCGCCCGAGAAGATGTCTTCAATCGAGACCACCCCAATCCCAGAATCGCCTCGGAACTCGCTGGGCAGGCTCTCCTGGAGCAGGGTGTGAATGTTTCAGTGGTTCGCCTGCCTCAGGTTCATAATCCCTTCAAGCAAGGCTTGATTAGCCCATTCATCGAGATAGCCCGCGATAAAGGGATGGTTGGTTATGTGGGCGAAGGCAAAAACCGATTTTCGGCAGCGCATCTGTCAGATGTTGCCCTTCTTTATCGTCTTGCCATCGAGCGAGGTGAGAAAGGAGCGCGATACCACGCCGTGGACGAGGAGGGCGTCGCTATGCGGCAGATTGCAGAGGTGCTCGGTGAGGTGCTCGATCTTCCTGTTGTTTCCGTTCCGGCCGAAGATGCCGGGGATCATTTCGGTTGGATGGCAATTTTCATGGGGATGGACTTTCCGGCATCGAGCGCCAAGACGCGTGAGGTCCTTGGATGGAATCCCGTTGGACCGAGCCTCGTTGAGGATCTTCGTGCGATGAAGGCACATATGCCGGCATAATCTGGATTGAGTGCGTGGCATTTTCTCAAGAGAAGCGGATATAGCTGCAAGATACTGAATGTGCCCGCACTTCATTCGCTGAGCGCGGGCGCATCCATGACTCAGAAAAGTCTTTGCAGGGACACTTGCTGTTTATCTTGCATAGGCTGAGGCGATGGCGAGGCTGACATGCCTTGCCTGGACCCGGATATCCGGGACAGCGGTGATTTCCCAGAACTGGCCGGCGGTCAATGCGCCGACGGCATAGATATTCTTCTGAACAATGCCATCAGATGCAAGGATGCGAGAATCGCGATCGACCGCGATACCAAGCCCGAGCGGGTCTGCTTCTATCATACCGAGGTTCCGCATTTCCTTCAAAAGAGGGGAATGATCGATGCCGGCCCGCTCCATACCTGTGCAATTAACGACGATATCGGTACTGAAGCTCTCCACGATTTGCGTGCGCCGCTTGCGATACGAGATTTCGAGGCGGTCGTCGTGTTGATCGACCCTCGTCAGGTAGCCGGCATGCATTTTAAGGACAGCCTGATCGCGCAGAGCCTGAAAGCGATCGAACACATCGGGGGCGACACGATGGCGGTGGATATTCCACCAAGGCAGCGCATGCCGCAGGAAGCGCGATTTTTCGACCGGGTCGAGTTGCTGCCATATCTTCTGCGTGATCGGCCTCAGCCCGTCCATCACACTGCGCCAATCCTCGCTGGCGCTCGCCTTGTCGCGCAGATGTCGGAGCAGCTTGCTGATCGTCCAAGGCAGGGGAGGCAGTCGAGGGTCAGTGGCAGGGCTGTGGTTGCGGTGATGACCGAGGGGGGCAAGGCCGCGCCGCGAAAGAACGTTGATGTTCCCCTTATGACCGCGCGCACGCAGCGCCAGAACCTGATCAATCATCGTCAGGCCCGATCCGAGGATCGTCACATCATCATGGGGAGCGACACGCCGAAGCCACGAAAGACGCCATGGGTTCTTGACGATCTTGCTCCTCATGGAGGTGGTCAGGCCGTCAAAGGCAAGCGGAAGGGGTGCATTGCCGAGACCAAGACAGAGGACGACGTAGCGGCCTGCGATCTGATCTCCATTATCCAGCGAAAATGCGGTGGAGGCTGCATAACGTTCTATGCATCCTGTCGCCTTGGCCTTGATGAAGTCAACGCGACATCGTGAAGCGCGAGGACGCAGAATTCCTGCCAGACTATCGCGAACATAGAGGCCGTAGTCAGCGCGTGATGCAAAGTCGCCTGCTTTCACGTGCCGCCCATGCCGCTCTAACCAAGCCACGAAATCATCCGGGCGATCCGGGAAAAGGCTCATACGCGCGGCAGGGACATTCAGCCTATGGAGGTAAAGCTCGGTTCGATAGGCCGTGCCGCGCCCAAAGCCGGGATCATCACCAACAATGCCGATGGCAGCATCGGGCGGTAGGGACTCGATGAGGTTGCAGGCGACAGCGATCGCCGAAAAACCGGAACCTACGACAAGCACATCGTAGAGCATTGGACCTCCTGCTGCTTTGCACATGGCCGGCGCAGTTGCGGTGCGCCACGTTCCATGCAAAGTCCTTTGCCTTGACGTCTGGCGTTGGGCTCCATCGCCTTCACGCCGCCCCTTGCTTTCATGTTACGGCATTGTAGTCGACAGAGCCCTATTCCCGATTTACTCAGGCGGACGGCTGCTTGGTCTTTCGAAGATAGGGCAGGACCGTTTCGTAACTACCGAATTTTTTCACAGCATCTTCATTTGAAACGGCTGCGGTGATGATGACGTCGTCCCCATGCTGCCAGTTGGCAGGCGTCGCGACCTGATGCTTGGAGGTAAGCTGGATCGAGTCGATAGCGCGCAGGATTTCAGCAAAGTTGCGGCCGGTGGTCATGGGGTAGGTGAGGATCAGCTTGATCTTCTTGTCGGGGCCGATCACGAACACCGAGCGTACGGTCGCATTGTCAGCCGGTGTGCGGCCTTCGGAGCTTTCGCCCGCGCCGGCAGGCAGCATGTCGTAAAGCTTTGCGACTTTCAGATCCTTGTCGCCAATCAAGGGATAGTCGACATCAAAGCCGGTCGCGACCTTGATGTCGCTTTTCCATTTGCCATGGCTTTCAACAGGGTCGACGGAAATACCGATAATCTTAACCCCCCGCTTGCGGAACTCACCTTCCAACCCCGCCATTGCCCCGAGTTCGGTGGTGCAGACAGGCGTAAAATTCTTTGGATGCGAAAAGAGAACCGCCCAACCATCACCGATCCAGTCATGAAAGCGGATAAGACCTTGGGTGGTTTCGGCTTCAAAATCCGGCCCGATATCATTGATGCGAAGGCTCATATGGCTCTTCCTTCCAGCTGTTGAATGTTCCAAGTCGGGTGCTCGTCCGCAGCGCTCCCGTAAGCCTCTTGATATGGAGAAGATAAACAGCGCTGACAACCACCTGACGTCGATCGATGAGCGCCGCAGCTTTGCGCTGCATGGTTCATCCTACAAGCGTGGGGGATTAGCGCCCCACAAGCGTGGCATGTCTGCACGATATGCCTCACAAAAAGACGGCTGGCGATGCAGCAAGGCGAGGCCTTGGGCGAGGGCGACATTTGAGCTTTTCCAAGAAAGAATAGCCGCTCGGCCACCGTCCAAAGCCGCTTGCCTTGTTGATATGGCCGGCAAGCCCGATGTTGCGCAGTTCCCCACCCCACAGGCGCGCGAAAAACGTCAAACGTTCCAGTGACATGTAGTGGTCGTTAAGGCTGCCGATGACCATGGTCGGGAAAGGCAGGCGCGCCGTCGGCATCGTGGAAAATCCGATATGACCCGGATGAAGCTTTTCGGTTGCCGGCAAATCACAGGGGGCCACCAGCAACGCGCCGCGTACCCGTCTGGCCGCCGGCCTCTCGGCAAGATGTGCGGTAATAAGGCACCCGAGACTATGGGCGACAATATAGGCGCTCCCAGCGCTTTCCAAAGCTTCTTCCAGCCGGAAGAGCCAGGGCTGCAGGCGCGGATGATTCCAATCCTCCTGCTCGACGATAAGGCTTTCCGGCCGTTCGGCAAGCCAATAGCGTTGCCAGTGACCATCATCCGAGCCGAACAGGCCTGGCAGGAGAAGCGTTGTCATATCGACGGTCCTTGTCTTCTCACAAGCGATCAATAACACGTTTCGGCCCTGCTATCTGCAGCGCGTTCGCGACTTTAATCCAAGGCTCCACTCGCCAAGATCGGAAGCCTCCAATCTCTGCCGCACGTTCGTCTGATTGATGGCACTACGACCATAGACCTGGAATACCGCCCCAATAAAAAGGCTCGCGCTCCCGTTTATCGGCGAGGCTGGCGTTGCTCTTGTAGGTTTGTTGGTTTTGCGTGAGCGGCAACGGCTCGGGTAGTCTCAGTCTGCTGATCGCACGTCCTATTGTAAGCAAGAAAGACGACATCTTTTTCCTCTGTTTCTTGTAGCCCGCCGGAGTGCTATTCAGCTGCGACCAACACTTCGTTCTGCTTCGGGAAAAAGGCTGATAGTTCGCCAACCGCGTCGTCGATGCGCTGTGAGAGCGCTTCAGATGAGATGCGGTAGTCTGTGAAATCACGATCCGACGCATAGATGGCGGTCGGCAAGGTCCGCGCGGTAAAGAAGCCAAAAAGCGGACGCAGTTGATGCTCGACTATCAATGCATGACGTTCACCGCCGCCCGTGGCCGTGATGATAATCGGTTTTCCCCTGAGCTCCAGCGGATCGATGAGGTCGATGAGATGCTTGAACAGCCCTGGATAGGAGCCTTTATAGGTCGGAGAGCCGATGATCAGCGCGTCCGCCGCAACAATATCGGCAAGGACACTCTGCGCCTGCACATCAAGCTGCCCGCGCCAAAGTGACGTGCCAAGCGAAGGGCCGACATCGGCAAGGTCATAGACCACCTGCGTGAAGCCATAGGCATTCGATGCAAGCTTGGCTGTATGGCTTACGAGCGAATATGTTTTCGAGGGCCGGTTGAAGCTTCCGGCGATACCAACCAATTTTAGGGCCATTGTGGGTTCCTCTGTTTGACGGACCCAATATTGTCTATAAAAATAGTCGATAAAAGAAAAACTGGTCTAATCTTTCCGCTTTGCGCGCAATGGCTGTTCTGACATGTGCCGATTGGCCGCGTGTCGAGCCCTAACGCTTTGCTGCAAGGAACCTTTGCCTTGCCCGAAAGTTGAAAGGCAGAAAATGTTTCGCGTTGGGAGAAGCCTTATATGGCGGCCAGAGCAAGCTGGAAGGGGCAGCTGAAATTCGACGATATCGCCTGCGCCATTGGTCTTTATACAGGTGTCTCGTCCTCCGATCATGTTTCTTTCAACATCGTCAACCGGCGCACCGGTCATCGCGTCGAACGGCAATATGTTGACAGCGACACCGGCAAGCCAGTGCCGCGCGAAGACCAGATTCGCGGCTATCAACTCGACAACGGCGATTACTTGCGTGTTGAGGCGGAAGAGATCGCCTCGATCGTGCCGAACAGCGACAAGGTATTGCATCTCGAGCGGTTTATCCCTCATGCGAAGATGGATACGCTTTATCTCGAAAAACCCTATTATATTGTCCCGACCGATGAGGAGAGCGCAGAGGATCTTGCGCTAATGGCGCGTGCTTTGAAAGACGCAAAGGTGGCGGGCCTTGCCGAAGCCGTCCTGTTCCGGCGCAACCGCAAGCTCCTTGTTTATCCGCAGGGAGAGGCGCTGATCGGCGTGATGCTGAAATTCGATTACGAAGTGCGCCAGCCGGCGCCGGTCTTCCGGAATATTCCGGACATCCATTTCGACAAGGAAATGCTGCAGCTTGCAGGCCATATCATCGAAACGAAGAAGGGAAGCTTCGATCCGGCTTCCTATGAGGATCGGTATGAGACGGCCTTGATCGAGCTTGTGAAGGCCAAGCTAGAGGGCAAAGCCGCGCCAAAGAAAAAGCGCAAGAGCCAGGAGAAGGTCGTCGATCTTATGGAGGCCCTCCGCGAAAGCGCGAAGATGGCTGGCAAGAGCAATGCATCCGGAAAGCGCAAGACAAAGGCTTCTGCCGGGCGCACCGGTTCTTCGACTAACCGGAAAGCGAGCTGACCATGGCGCTCGAGACCTACAACAGCAAACGCAATTTCGACCTCACGCCAGAGCCACGCGGCGGACGCCAAAAATCTGCCGGCAACAGCTTCGTCATTCAAAAGCATGATGCGCGACGGCTTCACTATGATTTCCGTTTGGAAATGGACGGCGTGCTGAAGAGCTGGGCAGTCACAAAAGGTCCGAGCCTTGATCCCAACGAGAAGCGGCTTGCCGTTCATGTCGAGGATCATCCCCTCTCCTATGGAGATTTCGAAGGGATCATTCCGAAGGGGCAATATGGCGGTGGTACTGTAATCGTCTGGGACCGCGGCACATGGAAGCCAGTCGGCGATGCCAAAAAAGGCTATTCAAAAGGACATCTCGAATTCGAACTCGACGGGGACAAGCTGCGCGGACGCTGGCATTTGGTGCGCATGCATCCGAGGCCCGGCGAAAAGCGTGAAAACTGGCTTTTGATCAAGGCGGATGATGAAGAGGCGCGTCCTGACAGCGCTGCCGAAATATTAGAAGAGCGTCCCGAGTCCGCCAAGACAGGCAGGACAGTCGAGGAGGTGGCGGAACATCCCAATGATGTCTGGAACTCCAAGGAGACGTCGAAGACGAAAAAGCCGGGCTCAAGAGCCGGTTTCAAGGCCGCGTCCGTAAAGTCAAGTCCATCCGACCTGCCAAAAGGCGCCAAGCAGTCGCCCCTTCCTAATTTTATCGAACCGGTCCTAGCAAAGCTGAAGCCTAAGCCGCCGACTGGCGATCGCTGGCTCCATGAGATCAAGTTCGATGGTTACAGGCTCCAGGTGCGGATTGAGCAGGGCAAGGTCACGATGCTGACCCGAAGCGGTCTTGATTGGACCGACCGGTTTGGCCCAGAGATGGCGTCGGCGTTCAACGCTCTTGATGTCAAGACCGCCCTCATCGATGGGGAATTGGTGGTAGAGCGCAGCAATGGCGCCTCAGATTTTTCAGCCCTTCAGCATGATCTTAGCGAGGGCCGCACTGACCGATTCGTGTTTTATGCGTTCGATCTGCTCTATCTTGATGGCTTCGATCTGACCAGCTGCCCACTGATCGAGCGGAAGCATCGCCTTCAGGCCGTCATTTCTGACGGCGGCAGGCTCCGCTATAGCGCTCATTTCAACGAGACCGGAGGTATGGTTCTTGATCATGCCTGTCGCCTCAGCCTGGAAGGCGTCATCTCCAAGCAGCGGGACAGCAAGTATGTCTCGGGAAGGGGCGGTGACTGGATTAAATCGAAATGTGCGGAACGCCAGGAATTTGTGATCGGCGGCTACGTGATCTCAAGCAGTGCGACGGGAGCGATCGGTTCTCTGGCGTTAGGCGTTCAGGAGAAAAACGGCCTGCGCCATGTTGGGCGCGTTGGAACCGGCTTTAGCGCGGAAGTCGCTCGTTCGCTTTTTGCGCGATTGTCGAAGCTGGAAGAAAAGAAAAGCCCATTTGCTGACAAACTTACGGCAGATGAGAGGCGTGGGCTTGTTTATGTGAAGCCAGAACTCGTTGCCGAAATCGAGTTTCGTGCTTGGTCTGCCGATGGTAATTTGCGGCATGCCTCGTTCCGTGGCTTGCGTGAGGATAAGGCGGCCAAAGACGTGGTTCAGGAAGCAAAGCCAACAAACTCCAGGCCCGCGCCGACTTCGTCTGTCCGTCTCACGCATCCCGACCGTCTCTACTGGCCGGATGACGGCGTGACGAAACAAGGGTTGGTCGACTATTATGCTCAGGTCTGGCGGTTCATGGCTCCCTATGTCGTTAACAGGCCTCTATCGCTCCTCAGGCTCCCCGACGGCATAACCGGGAAACAGCGCTTTTTCCAAAAGCACGGTTGGAAAGGCATGAATAAAAGCATCCAAGAGATCACCGATCCGAAGGATAGATCCGGCCCGAAACTTTTGCGTATCACCGATTTTGATGGACTTGTCGCGCTTGTTCAATCGGGTGTTTTGGAGGTTCATCCTTGGGGCGGCACGACCAGCCATTGGGAAAAACCCGATATGATCACCATGGACCTTGATCCTGGCGATGACGTTTCGTGGGCTGAAATCATTTCCGCCGCCGAAGAGATCAAGGCGCGTCTTGAGGAGGCAGGTTTGGCGGCCTTCGTCAAAACCTCGGGTGGCAAGGGTCTGCATGTCGTTACACCCCTGGCTCCAAAGGCAAGCTGGACGGACGTGAAGGCTTTTGCGAAGCAGTTGGCAGATGAGATGGCCTCAGACGATCCTGCGCATTTCATCGCCAAGGCAACGAAGGCCGGCCGAAAAGGAAAGATTTTTGTCGACTATCTGCGCAACGGCCGCGGTAGCACCGCGGTTGCGCCTTATTCGACGCGGGCACGTCCTGGTGCGCCGGTCTCCATGCCTTTAGCATGGGCTGAACTCAGCGATGACGTGGGACCGGCTTATTTCACCGTCGCAAATTCGCCAGCCCGGGTGAACGGCCTTGCCCACGACGCTTGGGAAGATTTTTTTGCTGCTGCGCGTCCTTTGGAAAAGAAGTCGAGAAAGTAAAAGAGCCGGTCTTAACGGCGGTTGGTTCCGCTCTTTTCGGACTGCAGACTTTTCTTCAACGCATCCATGATATTGATGACGTTGCCGGTTGATTTCACCGGCGCGCGTTTCGATTTCGCTGCGCGCTTTGGCAGTTCTTTTTCCTTTGCGCGAAGCAGACTTTTCAGCCTGCGTTGAACTGGATCCTGCGCAAGCTTAGGAGACCATTCTTCCGTCTTGTCTTTGATCTGCGCCTTCAGCGCTGCCAAAACCTTCCGGTCCGCCTTTGCTGTAGCGTCGATTTCGACTGGAGCATCCCTTACTTCGGCGCTGTAGCGCAGGGTCCACAAAATGATCCCCTTGCCCTGCGGCTGCAGAAGCACGGCATGTTCTCTCCTGTAAAGAACGAGGCGAGCGATGCCGACGACGCCACTAACGCGCATTGCCTCGCGGATCACGCAAAAAGCCTCTGTTCCGACTTTATCGGTAGGAGCAAGAAAATGCGGCCGGTCGTACCAGCGCCAGTCGATCGATCCCGCCGGCACGAAGTTGTCGATATCGATGGTCCGCGTGCTTTCGATGCCGGCCGCTTCAATCTCGTCGTCCTCAATCAGGACATAGTCATTTTCGCCGCGCGGATAGCCTTTGACCTCGTCTCGATCCGAAACCGGTTTGCCGGTCACGCTATCGACGTATCGGCTTTCGACACGGTGCCCTGTCTTGCGGTTGAGGACATGAAACCGGACTTTGCTGCTCTCTGTGGTCGCCGGCGTCAAAGAAACGGCCGCTGTCACCAGCGACAACTTCAGATAGCCTTTCCAGAAGATCTGTCCCGCCATGATTAGCCCCCACTCTTCTTTTCTTGCGTCGGGTCGAGTTCGGGGTAATGCCGAAATATACCCTCCTCGTTAAAGGCAAGGCGTCTTGGGGAGGCGAGATAGGCTGCTACCCGCGGCCGACTTGCTATTTTTTCCCACAGTTGTCTGAGATTGGGAATGATCGCGGCATGCCTCGCCATCGCGTTGGGAAACGCGTAGTCAAGCCCCTCGATCAATTGGAACAGCGACAAGTCGACGTAGGAAACCTCTTCGCCAAAAACGTAAGGAGCTGAGTGGCCGGGCTTTCCGAGAATGCTGTCGAAGTAACTCAGGAACTTTGGCAAGCGTTCATTACAGAACACAGAGCTCCGTTTCTTCGCCGCCTCTTTCTGATCCTCATAATAAAGTGAGGAAGCAATGGGATGATGCGTGTCGTGAATTTCAGTTACGAAATCCGCGACTGTCAACTGCAAGCCGTGAGCAAGGTGCTGGTTACCTTCGTCCGATGGCGCAAGATGGTGCCGCTTGCCAAGGTAAAGCAAGATGTTGGCGACGTGCGAGATCGTCAGTGGGCCATGCTTTAAAAACGGCGGTGCGAAAGGAGTGATGCCTGGCTGATCGTTTGCCATCTTTTCCATCATGGGATCGTGGCCACGCTCTCGCGTCACATCCACATACTCAGCGCCGGCGTCCTCCAAAGCGAGCCTTACAAACTCGCCGCGCCCCTGAATGCCGTCCCAATAATAGAGCTCATAGCTCATCGTAGACCTCGAAAAAGAAAATTGGCCTGTCGCTTGGCTGTCCAATGATTCGAAAAGCCTTCGCTGCCCTTATTAATGGGCGGCGTGGTGTTCGTTCTTTTTGCGGGTCGCGGCCGCCTTCTTGGCTGAGGCAGAGCGCGCTGCTGCTGGTCTTGCGGCAGAAGCCTCGCCACCCTTTTCGCCGCCCTTCTTTGAGGAGGCGTGATTGTCCGCCTGGCCGCGTCCCGAACCGGACTTGTTACCGCCGCCACTTTCCTTGTTGACCGTTGCCCAAGCTCGTTTCTCTGCTTCTTTTTCGGACACACCGCGGCTCTCATAGCTATCTTCGATATGTTGAGCTTTGCGCTTTTGCTTTTCGGTGTACGACGATTTGTCTCCCTGCGGCATGGCAAGCCTCCTCGTTGAGTGACAGTATGTGTCAGAAAAACAGGAGCGAGACGCAAAAGTTCCGTCAGTGGATATGACGTGCTAAATGCTGATCGTTAACGACTTCCACCGGCAATTAGCAAGCTTTTAACTAAAATTGTTAGTATTACTGGCGGCGCAGGAGCCCCCTTGATAGGGTGCCCGCGATTGGCCGCTAACAGCGAGGCGACTATTGCATTGATGGCGCAGCGGAAACTTTTTTGCTGCCCATCATGGAGAAGTGTCTTGTTGTAGCGCGCTGGCTGTGCTTTTCAGGCACCAGAAGTTTTTGGGGCAGCGGCTATCTGAGCTGTTGCCGTTCGACAGACAGGGAAATGCCGCTTGGTTCGTCGTATAGGTGTCGTAGCGCTTTGCCTCACGGTTGCTGGCTGTCAGGCAGTTCCTGGCCAGGGTCCTGTGGCAGGAAGAATCAATGAAGACGCCGGTCGTTCCGCTCAGGAGCTTGGTCGCCGGAACGCTGCCGTTTTCGATATCGTCGACGTCGATCGACGCTCTGCCGATCTCGTCTCCAGCTATGTTGCAACGGCGCTGAACCGCAAATTCGGCATTGGCGGCGGCGTCGGCCGCGTTACGATCGGTGTGGGCGACCACCTCAAGGTGTCGATCTTCGAAGCCGGTTCAGACGGGCTGTTCTCGACGTCCGAATCGAAGCAAACCGGTCTTGATGTTGTCGTTCAGCCAGATGGCAAGGTTGCGATTCCTTATGCTGGATCTGTTACCTTTGCAGGAAGGACGCTTGAGGAAGCCCGAAAGGCTGTTCTCGCTTCGCTTGCCAATAAAGCCGTCGAACCGGATGTTATCGTCACAAGCGTAGAGACCGCCTCGCGTAATGTCACTGTGTCGGGCGCAGTCCAGAAATCGGCGGTCGTACCGCTCAGTCTCGTCGGCGAAAAGATTACGGAAGTCATTGCCAAGGCTGGCGGTCCGGCCGCACAGCCTTACGAAACCTACGTGACGCTCGTACGCGGCAAGCGGACGGGAACAGCGCTTCTGAAATCAATTATCGAAAACCCGAGCGAGAATATCTACGTTCAGCCGGGCGACCAGATTTTCGTCCAGCAGACGCCTCGGACATTCACTCTGCTTGGCACGGCGCGCAACAATACCCGCAAAGAGTTCGGGTCTAACGACCTCAATCTTCTGGAGGCCGTTGCACTCGGTGGTGGCGGTGAGGATACGACGACGGATGCCAAGGGCTATTTCTTGTTCAGATATGAAGAGCCCGATGTAGTCATGAGCCTCCTCGGCACACAGCGTTTCCATCAAATGCTTGCCAAAGGCATGGCTGCCGACCGCGACGGACGTTACCCAATCGTCTATCGATTTGATATGACGCATCCGGACAGCCTTCTCGTTGGGCAGACATTCCCAGTCAAGAATCGTGACGTCATCTACGTCTCGCGTCATCCAGCGGTCGATCTGACGAAGTTCCTGGGAATCGTTGGCGCTCCACTTGGAATCGCAGCAGGCGGCGCAACGGTTGCGGCGACGGTAAAATAGAGAACAGGTCTCAACGTAGATCCTGGACTTCTGCTCGGATTTTGAGCAGCTTTACTTTTTGATATTAAGTAGTTGCATAGGTCGAGCGGCCGGAAAGGGCCGCTGAAAACGTGTTTGCGGCGCTGCAGTACGTCCCAGAGTTGACGCTTCCGTTGCACGACGAAACAACTTTTTCGATGACAACATGCCGCAACTGTGATGTTAAGCAGGATGGCCTTGTTGCAACGGCCTGCTTGACGTGAAGAACCGTAATGACATCGGGTGATCATGACGATTGAGATTATTGGCCGAGCAAGTGTGGCTCCAGGTGCAGCAAATGTCGAAGAGCTGAAGCAGGTTCTCGAAGACGGCCGCTGCACGGTGACCAGCATTCCATCCGAGCGGTGGGATCTGGCGCGATTCTGGCATCCGGTGCAGGGCACTCTTGGCAAGACCTATACCTATGCCGCCGGCGTCATCGATACGATTTATCATTTCGACCCTGCTGTTTTCGGATTGTCGCAGCGCGAGGCCATGCATATGGACCCGCAGCAGCGCATCCTGCTTGGTCTCGTCTGGCGGGCTCTGGAAGACGCCAACCTTCCGCCGTCCTCTCTCTCCGACGAACGCGTCGGTGTCTATGTCGGCGCGTCAAGCCTCGACAACGGCAATCTTTCGGTCGAAGACCCGTCCTCTGGCAGCCCCTATTTCATGACAGGCAACACGCTGTCGATCGTGTCCAACCGCATTTCCCACGTCTTTGGGTTGCGCGGACCGAGCATGACGATCGATACGGCCTGCTCTTCTTCTCTCGTCGCGCTCGACCAGGCAGCGCGCGCGCTTGAGCGCGGCGATATCGATACGGCGATTGTCGGCGGCGTCAATCTGCTTGCGCACCCGCTTTCCTTCGTTGGTTTCGCGCAGGCGCGCATGTTGTCGCCCGAGGGGCTCTGCCGCGCCTACGATACCAACGGGCATGGCTATGTCCGCGCCGAAGGCGGTGTGGCGATCGTTATGCGCCGGACAGACCGAGTCTTGCGCGAGCGTGATCGCAGCTATGCCCGTCTGCATGCCACCGGCGTCAACTCGGCTGGACGGACCAACGGCATTTCGCTTCCGTCTCGGGAATCGCAGGCTGCTCTGCTGAAGTCGATCTACGAGGGCCGCGATATCGATGTGAACCGCATCGCATTTATCGAAGGGCACGGCACTGGCACGCGTGTCGGCGATCCCGCCGAGGTATGGGCCATCGGCAATGTGATCGGGACGGCACGGCGCGCACCGGTGCCGATCGGCTCGATCAAGTCGAATATCGGCCATACCGAGCCGGCGTCCGGTCTCTTCGGGCTGCTGAAGGCGATGATCGCGCTGGAAAACAATTTCCTGCCGGCAACGCTTCATATTGAGCAGACGAATGAGGACATCGATTTCGAAACGCTCAATGTCCGCGTGAATACGTCTGCGATCGAACTCCTCCCGGCTCGCGCTGCTCGCTTTGCGGGCGTCAATTCCTTTGGGTTCGGCGGCACCAACGCGCACGTCGTGATCAGCGATCCAGATCCCATCGCGCCACCGGAGCCACAGATCAAGGGCGATATGCCGATCTTCATGGTCAGCGCCCATAGCGCGTCCGCCCTGGAAAATCTGCTGCAAGCCTACAAGGACAAGTTGGCGACGGCATCTGCGAAGGAAGCGCGTCAGATGGTTTCATCCGCCGCTGCCAATCGCGATGGCATGCGATATCGTTTTGCGGTGAAGGCGCGGGACGCCGATAGCGTTGCGTCGGCTATATCTGCTCATTTGGCCGGCGAGACCTCTGCCGGCGAGCGTGGAGAGACGACAGGTCATGCCACACGCATTGCCTTTGTTTTTTCCGGAAACGGTTCTCAGTGGGCAGGCATGGGCGCGGACGCCTATCGCGAAAACACGCATTTCCGGCAGTGCTTCCAGTCGTTCAGCGCGCTTTTTGAGTATTACCTCGGTGAGAAGCTGACAGACCTCATTTTTGCGGAGGATTTGGCAGTTAGACTGGCGGATACCAAGGTTGCCCAGCCGATGCTGTTTGCCGTCCAGGCAGCGCTTTCCGATAGCCTGGTGGCTCAAGGTGTGCGCCCAGAAGCGGTCTTTGGCCACTCGGTCGGTGAAATCGCAGCTGCCTATGCAGCCAAAGCCCTGACCGCAGCCGAGGCTGTCGCCATTGTTGCCAAGCGCTCGCAGCACCAGGATATGCTGGCTGGGACGGGCAAAATGGCTGCCGTCGTTCTCAACGAAGAGGCGGCTCTCGCCTTCGCGCGCACCAATGGTTTCGACAATATTGTCGTTGCCGCCATCAACGCGCCGAACTCGGTTACCATTTCCGGTCCGGCCGATGAGGTTCAGGCCTATCGTGATGCGGCCCGAAAAGCCAATATCGTCGCCCATGTTCTTGATATCAATTACCCGTTCCACCATCCGATAATCGATCGGGCAAAGGATGCGTTTCTCGGCGATCTGCCGGACATAGATCCTGAAAGCGGCAACGGCACCTTCATATCCACCGTGACCGGTGCTGCCTTGGACGGACGTCGCTTGGATGCCGGCTATTGGTGGCAGAATGTGCGCGAACCTGTCCTCTTCCGCCAGGCGGCAGAAGCGGCGATGGACATGGGATGCAATCTCTTTATCGAGATTTCGCCGCGTCCCATTCTGTCGAATTACGTCAGTGAAATCGCAAAGCATACTCAGCACCAGGCGAGCGTGATCCCGACGTTACTGCGCGAGCCTGCAAACGGCAGTGATCCGGTCGCCCGTTCGTTCGCGCGCGCCGTCGCGCACGGCGTTTCGCCCGCCAAGGCGCGCGGTGTTGCGCAGCGCAATGCTTACCTAGATCTGCCGCAATTGCCGTTCGAGAAGGTCGAGCTTCGCCCGCAGCACACGAGCGATGAAATCGATATCTTCGGTCGAGATGGGCGCAGCCTTTATACGCTTCTCGGTTGGCGGACCGACCCGAATGGCTCGAATTGGAAAAACCATATCGATGCGCATCTTTTCGCCGACCTTGCCGAGCACGTGGTCGATTCCAAGGCAATCATGCCCGGTGCTGGCTTCATCGAAATCGCGGTGACGGCCGCCCAGCAATTTTATCAGACAGAGCATGTCGAGATCACCAATCTCGAGATCGTTCGTCCGCTGGAATTGCGCAAAGATCGCATGTTCGAACTGTCGACGGTTCTTTCTCCCGAGACGGGCGATCTTGAGATCCGTTCGCGCGAGCGCCTCAGCCATGACGACTGGACGGTTCATGCGTTTGGGCGCGTTCGCAAGTTCATTGGCGATACCAAGCCTGTCTATGCCGAGCCCGTTGTGGGTGAAGTCAAGTCGGTCCTTCCCGCAGAAACGACTTACAACACCGCCGAGCGCTTCGGCCTGCACTACGGTCCGCATTTCCAGCTTCTGTCGAAGGCCGTTTCTTTTGCACATGGCGTTGTCGAGGTCGATTTGAAGTCGGCGCAACCGCCATCTCATCCCTACCTTGCTTACAATCTCAATCCCATGTCGGTTGACTCGGCCTTCCATGGACTTGTTGCTTTGTTTGGCGAGTTCTCGGGCGATCGTGCCGGTGCCCCGTATATTCCGGTACGTTTCGGTGCGATCCGTGTCGGGTCGCGGGCCATGCCGATTGCCAAAGCGCGTATTGAAGTCGAACGCTTCAGCCAGAATTCGCTGAAAGCGCGGTTCCGCTTGTTTGATGCGGCAGGTCAAGAGATTGCTGTTCTGGACGATTGCCGTTTCCGTAGAACCTATCTTCGTCGTCATCACTCCCTCGAAAGTGTCTCCTTCCATTATGAGACCATTCCGTCGGCGCTGACGGCAACCAAGCCCGTGTCGGTCGAGGCGATCGCGAAGACCGCGCCTGAGGCGCTGGCGCTTAGCAACGCGAGCCTTCTTCTTGATGCTGCGGTCTATCGGGCCTGTCATGAGATTGCGCTGCGGCTGGCTGACAGACGTGGACGCGTTGAGACGCAGGCAATTCCGGGCAACGCCGCGTTCCGCGCCTTCTTGACAAGCTGTCTCTTCAGCCTCGAAGACGCCGGCATTGCGGTGGCTCAGGGAGACGGCTGGACGGTGCCGTCCGATTACACTCTGCCGCCCGTTGCTGAAATTCTTCAGGAGCTCTACCACGAGGATGCGAGCCGCGTTGCCGAGGCTGTGTTAATCACGAACGCCTATCGGAGCGCGCTCGAGCGGCTGTCTCAAGACCTCCAAGTCGGTGAGGTGGACGATACACAACATGCCCGCGTGACGAGCGAAGCAACGATGGAACATGTCCTCGTTCACTCGCCGCTCAGCCTGCGACGCCTCGCTTTGGCAGTCGAAGAGGCTGAGGCAATCCTCAATGGAACTGCAAGCGAGATCCGCCATGTGCTGGAAGCCGGAGCGATTTCCACTGCCTTCAGCCGCCGGCTTGCGGTGCTCGCCGCTGAGAAAGGCGCAATGCTGATCATTGCAGAGCCGCGCGACAATTTGCGACGCTCTCTGGAGATCGCCTTCGAGCAGGAGGTTCACGTCACCGTGCTGCATCCTGATAAGCTCATGGATCATCCGGTTGCCGGTCTTATCGTTGCCGCCGGCGACGAAAGCCAAAGCTTGCTGGCAAACAACGAAGCGATCCGTGCCACCGCACAGCGTTCGGCTTATGCTGGTGGCGCGCTCATCCTGGCCGATCGGGCGCCCTCTGCATTTAACGATTTCGTCTTCGGATTGTCCGACGACTGGTTCGCGGCAAGTCAGTCAAGCGCTTTTCCAGTGGGCAAGCTGGCGACAGCGGGACAGATTGAAGAGCTGGCAGCCGACCTCGGCTTTACCGGTTCTGTTCACGACATGTCGACGTCATCGGGAACGCTGCTGTCGTTGGTCGCATCTGCCAAACCGGCTGCGCAGGAGATGGCGAAAACGGAACGAGACATCGAACCGATCGTCGTTCTTGCAGAGGCAGGCAAGCCCAGCCTTACCAGCTTCAAAACGATCTCGCTCGCGGCCCGCTCCGACCGAAAGGCTTTTATCTCGGCTTTAGAGAAAATGGCTGGCAGCCGCATCAAACTTCTTTACCTGGCTGAACGTGCAGACAAGGATCCGTCGCAATCCCTGCAGGCCCGTCTGCAGGCCTTCACGGACCTTGCAGAGACGCTCGCTGGCGACAGCGCAGCGGTTGCATCACGTCCGCAGTTGTTGATCGTGGCGCCCGGTGGTTCTCCTGTTTCTGCTCTGGTTGATGAAGCCAATGCAGGGCTGTGGACTTTTGGCCGCGTTCTGCAGAACGAGTATGAATTCCTTGATGTGCATCTGATCGATGCATCGCCGGCCGACAGTGCCTTGGACGGTCTTATCGATCGCCTTTTGGCTTCCCAGAGTGCCAATCGCGAATGGATGGTTGATTCGCAGACGGGCGAATTGCGTGAAGTGCGTGCGGCCGGAGGGCCGTTCCCGCTCGGTAAGCGTATCGGCAGCCACTTCGCTGCAGCCACGATCCGTCAGCTCTCCTCCGGACGTCTCGACAGCATCGTCTGGGAAGCCAGCACGCCGCCCGTTGCCGCTGCTGGTGAGGTGGTCGTCACGGTTGAGGCGACTGGCCTCAATTTCCGTGACGTCATGTGGGCCATGGGCCTTCTTCCGGAAGAGGCGCTGGAAGACGGTTTTGCCGGTGCGACGATCGGCATGGAGTTCGCTGGCCGTATTTCGGGTCTAGGCGACGGCGTCACCGACCTTCAGATCGGCGACAAGGTGATGGGTATTGGACCTGCTGCCTTTTCGACGCATGTTCGCGTTCGCCGCGACGGCGTCACGAAGGTACCTGAGCGCATCGATACCGTTGCCGCCGCGACTGTGCCGGTTGTCTTCCTCACGGCCTATTATGCAATGGTCGAGCTTGGTCGCATCCGTGCTGGTGAGACGATCCTGATCCACGGTGCTGCCGGCGGTGTCGGTCTTGCTGCCTTGCAAATTGCCAAGATGAAGGGTGCGCAGGTTATCGCCACGGCGGGAACGATTGAAAAGCGCAACTTCCTCCAGCTTCTCGGGGCAGACCACGTCTTCGATTCCCGCACGCTTGATTTTGTGAGCGATGTGCGTCGCGTCACGGGCGGCGAGGGGGTCGATCTTGTGCTTAACTCGCTCTTCGATGAGGCGATGGAAAGAAGTCTTGAACTGGTCAAGCCGTTCGGTCGGTTCCTCGAACTTGGCAAGCGTGACTATTACGCTGACCGGAAGATCGGTTTGCGGCCGTTCCGTCGTAACATCAGTTATTTTGGGATCGATGCGGACCAACTCCTCGTCAATGTGCCGGATCTGACGCGGCGTATCTTCACCGAAATGTCGGATCTGTTCGCCGAAGGGCGCCTTACGCCGATCCCGTACCGGGCCTTCGCCCACGACGAAATTGCGACCGCTTTCCGGTTGATGCAAAATGCCGGTCACATTGGAAAGATCGTCGTGCGTCCGCCTGTGGCTGGACGCGACACCGTCCTCCTGCAGCAGGGCAAGCCGCTCTCCTTCGATGACAAGGGTATCTACCTCATTGCCGGTGGCATTGGTGGCTTTGGTCTTGAGGCAGCAGAGTGGCTGGTGGCGAAGGGCGCGCGCAATATCGCGCTTTGCAGCCGCCGCGGCGCGGCCGATGGCGAAACGAAAAAGGCGATGGCTGCCTGGCAGAAAACTGGCGTCAAGGCGCATGTTTACGCCTGTGACATCACTGATGAAACCGCTGCGGCTGCCATGCTCACGGATATGCGCAACAAGGCGCCGATCAAGGGCATCATTCACGCCGCCATGGTGCTTGATGACGCCTTGATGTCCAATCTCACGAGCGAACGTAACAAGCCAGTCGTTGATGTGAAAGTCAAAGGCGCGGACGTTCTGCATCGTCTGACGATCAGCGACAGTCTTGATCTTTTCCTGATGTTCTCGTCGGCAACGACGATGCTTGGCAATCCAGGTCAGTCGAACTATGTGGCTGCGAACGGCTATCTGGAGGGTCTTGCCCGCAAGCGTCGCGCTGCAGGCTTGCCCGGTCTTGCCGTCGGATTCGGCGCCATTGCTGACAAGGGATATCTGGCGCGGAACGCCGAGGTGAACGAGCTGTTGTCGAAGCGTATCGGCAAGACGGCGCTGCGTGCCCAGGATGCGCTCGATCAGGTCGAGCGTTACATGGTTGCAGATAACGGATCTATCGATGCTGCTACTGTGATGATCGCCGAAATCGATTGGAATTCGGTGCGGATGTTGCCGATTGCGACGAAGGCCTTGTTCGAAACCATCATGCAGCAGGCCGGCGCCAATCAGTCTACTGGCGATAGCGACACCATCGATCTCGAAGAGATGATCCATGGAAAGTCCGAGGAAGAGGCGCAAGCGCTTCTGCACAAGCTGGTCGCCGCCGAAATCGCTTCCATCCTGCGCATCACCGAAGAGGGTATTACCCCGGATAAGGTGCTAAAGGATATCGGGCTCGATAGCTTGATGGCCATGGAACTCGGAATGAACTTCCAGCAGAAGACCGGCTTCGATATTCCGCTGAGCGGGATTGGCGAGGGAACGACGGTGGGCGACGTGGTGTCGCGCTTGCGCGAGCGGGTTGCCAATCGTAGTGGCAGCGAGCAGGGCGAAGCCGAGGATGTTGTGCGCCAATTGGTGCAGAGCCACTCGGGAAGCGAGAAGGTAGCGGCAGAACAATGAGCGGCGAAGACAAGGCCAAAGAGGGGAATGGACGCAAGTCGCTCCTCGATCAGATGCGGCACGCGAGCGAGTCGTCCGGGCGTAATCGCACGGCACGCTTGAATCGTGTACCTGCGGCTGCTCCTTTGCGCCGTGCCCCGTCCTTCGAGGATCTACCGGAATACAAGCGCGTAATGGCGCAAAAGCTTGGCGCGCAAATGGCCGGCATTGCCAATCCTTTTTACCGCTCCCATGAGCGCGCGGCGGGGGCAACTACCGTCATCGGCAATCGCGAATATGCGAATTTCGCCTCATACGACTATCTTGCCACCAATTCCGATCCTCTGATCGCCACGCGCGCGAAAGAGGCTATCGACCGCTACGGCGTTTCTGCTTCGGCAAGCCGGCTGGTCGCAGGCGAGCGCCCTGTCCACATCGCTCTTGAGAAGGCTTTTGCCGACAATTATGGCGTCGATGCTGCCATCTGCTTTGTTAGCGGCTACCTGACCAATGTCGCTTCGATTAGTTGCATCATGGGACCGCAGGATCTCGTCATCCATGACGAGTTCATCCACAACAGTGCTCTTGCTGGAATCAAGCAATCAGGCGCAACGCGCCGCTTGTTCAAGCATAATGACATTGCCAATCTCGAAAGCGTGCTGCGGGGCCTTTCTTCGGAGTTCCGGCGCGTCCTCGTGATTGTCGAGGGTGTCTATTCCATGGACGGCGATATCGCCGACCTGCCGGCCTTGATCGAACTCAAACAGCGCTATGGCTTTTGGCTGATGTTGGACGAGGCGCATGCGCTTGGCGTGCTCGGGGATCATGGTCGCGGTACTTTCGAGCATTTCGGCATCGATCCGCGCGAAGTCGACATTTGGATGGGCACCCTGTCCAAGACCACGTCGAGCTGCGGTGGTTATATTGCCGGCAGCCAAGCGTTGATCGACATTTTGAAGGCCGAAGCCGGCGGTTTTGTTTATAGCGTCGGGCTTTCACCGCCGCTTGCGGCGGCTGCGCTCGCCGGTCTTGAAATTCTTCGCGATGAACCGCAGCGTGTCCGCGATCTTCATCGTAACGGCGCGCTCTTTCTGAAACTGGCCCGAGAAGCCGACCTCGACACTGGGCTCAGCCTCGGTTTCTCGGTCGTTCCGGTTCTTGTAGGCGACTCCTTGAGGGCAGTGCAGCTTTCCAACGATCTCTTGGAGGAAGGCGTCAATGCTCTGCCGATTATCCATCCTGCCGTTCCCGAGGGTCTGGCGCGTTTGCGCTTTTTCATCACCAGCAACCACACGCAGGAGCAGATTGCTCACGCCGTTTCTGTGACCGCGCGTCGCCTGAAAGAGCTTCAGGATCGCAACTTCGGCCTTGCCTCGCTCGATATGGACAAGATCATGCAGCTTATGCCGGCGCTCCAGTCGTCAGACAAAGCCTAAACGGCCATGCCATGCATGTAATCGTGACCGGCGGCTCCAGCGGTATCGGTTTTTCCGTCGCGAGCCTTTATGCCGGGCGGGGCGTGCAGGTTTCATTGATTGCGCGTGACGCTGCGCGTCTTGAGGCGGCCGCGCAGAGGTTGAGGGCACAGTTTCCGGCTTCTAAGATTGCTACTGCCTCGGCCGACACCGCAGTGGGCGAGGAAGTTGCAGCTGCAATTGAGGTCTGCGAGGGTGAAAACGGCCCGTGCGATATCCTTATTGCGTCGGCTGGAATGGTCGAACCGGCGCCTTTCCATGAACAATCCGCCATCCTGTTTGACCGACAGATCACGGTCAACCTTTTGGGCACGGTCAACACGGTGCGCACCGTCTATGATGGGATGCGCGCGCGTCGTCGAGGCACCATCGTCATCATCTCGTCCGGCGCGGCTCTGATCGGTATTTATGGTTATGCAGCCTATTGCGCATCAAAGTCGGCCCTGACGGGCTTTGTCGAAGCCCTGACAGCCGAAGCAGTTTCTTTCGGCGTCAATCTTTGTCTTGCCTTCCCACCCGACACGCAAACGCCGCAATATGAGCGCGAGTTACCGATGCGTCCCCCGGAGGCGGCTATTCTTATGGGGAAAGTTAAACCCTGGCCTGTGGAAGCTGTGGCCAGACGTATCGTCAAAGCGGTAGACAAGCGAAGATCGCGCGTCTATTTCGATCTGACGCTCTGGGGGCTTTATACATTTGGTGCTTTCGCCAAGCCGGTATTGATGTGGTCATTCTTGCGCCATCTTGCACGGACAAGAGACGGACAAGGATCCAGCCGATAGATCCTCGGATAGAAGCAGACGCCGTAAAAGGCAGGGTACGCAGACGCATAAGATAAGGTTCGGAAGTGCATGAACAGCGAACAACTTCATGATTTTCCGATGCTGCTAACCTTCATCTGTTTCGCGCTGTCCTGTCTTGTCGTGTATCTGACGGATCGCTTTGCTATGCCGGCGTCCGTGCGGCGTGACAATCAGGTCGAGCGGAGCCTGTTTCAACGCCTGGTTGATGATCTGGCGCGTCTTCCGGTGATTGCGCTGGTCTATGCAGGCTTTTTTGCCTGTTGCTGGCGTCCGATCTATTCGATGCAAGGCACGATCAGCTTCTTCGTGATCTTCACCGGAATATCCCGAGCGAAGTTCCAGTTCATTCGCGAGCCACTGATCTTTTCCGATATCGCTCTTGTGGTCGATGTCTTCAAATACAAAGAGATCTTCTACGCGACATCGCTCAATCTCGTTTTCTGGCTGGTCGCCGGGCTTTATGTCTTCGGTCTGACCGGCCTTTACTGGTATCTGGAGCCGCCGATCTGGCCCGAGCATTTTCGGCTTTTCTGGGTTCTGGTGCTCCTGGTGATTGCCTTTGGTCCTTGGCTGGCGCTTTTCACGGCTGCCGTGAACGGACCTGTCTCGCACCTTGTCCAGCGTTTGGTCGGTCCAATCGACATCAAGAAGAATACGGTTCGCTTCGGGACGTTCTCGTCGGTCGTCTTTCACTTCGTCATCTGGCTAGGTCGCAGACGCGAGAAGATCGTCCGCGAAATTTCCGAATTCCTTCGCTCTACGCTGCACGACGTATGGGAGCACGACGAGGACGAGCCGCCGCTCATCGTGGTGTGGCAGTCGGAGTCCTTTATTGATATGCGGCATTTCGGCGTCGAGGACGTCAACCTGCCCAATCTCGACAGGTTGCGTCAGCAAGCAGCGCAATGGGGCCGCATGACCAGCGTTTTCGAAGGCGGTTATACGCTGAGAACGGAATTTGCTGTTCTGTCAGGGCTGCTTCCCGAAAATGTTCATATCGATGCCAGCTACCCCTATCTGCGCGCAAGCCATTATGCCGATGTGGTCTGGCCAAATCGCTTGAAGAAAGCCGGGTGGAAAACGCAGTTCATCCATCCTTATGACCGGACGTTTTTCCTGCGGCACAAAGCGATGCCGCAGCTTGGTTTCGATCATATGATGATGCTCGACGAGTTTGATCACAAGCCTGAGCGCGATGGGCCCTATGTGAGTGATCTGACGCTGGCCAAGGCCGTCATGCGAGAGATCGATAAGGATCCTGACAAGAAGAACTTCCTGTTTGTCGCTTCCATGGCAAATCATGGTCCATGGGAGCCGGGAAGGGTGGAAGGTCTGACCGATCCAGTCGAAACCTATTGCGAGTTGCTGCGGCGTGCGGATCATGCGCTTGGCAACCTTGCTCATTATCTCGACACGCTCGATCGTCCGGTCTGGTTGCTTTTCTACGGGGATCATGCGCCTCTGCTGAAGTCCTTTGCCGATCCGTTTCCTGATCCTCGCACGGATTATGTAATCGTTCCCTTTGGGACAGCGCGCACTCATTCGCGTGGGCCTGCGCCCGAAGAGGAAGAAGCGCCCTGGAACCTGCTTGGTCGCCTGCTTTATTTCGCAGGTCTTAATCAGCAGGTGCCGGAGGCATGAGCGAACAGACGGGCTCCGACCGCGTCTTTCTTTTCCTTCAGGGGCCGTCCTCTATTTTGTTTTCAAGGATCGGAGATCAATTGGCGGCAGCCGGCGCCAAGGTCTTGAGAATTAATTTGAACGCCGGGGATCAGGTCTTTTGGCGTCGGCCCGGCGCTATTGCATATCGAGGCACTTCATCCGCCTGGCCGGACTTCGTTATGCGGCTGATGCGCGACGAGGGCGTGACGGATCTCGTTCTCCTGGGTGAGGAGCGGCCATATCACAAGGCTGCAGTCAACGCAGCTCGCGGCCTCGGGATAGGCGTTTACGTTATAGAGATGGGACATTTGCGCCCGGATTGGATCACGGTTGAACGCGACGGGCTTTCATCGAATTCCCGCTTTCCAGATGATCCTGGTGCGATTTTATCGGCTGCGGCTAATCTTCCCGAACCTGACTTCACGCGCCACTTCAGCCATAGCTTCTTTCAAGAGGCTAAAGCCGATCTCCTTTACTATTTGCCGACCGTCTTCCTTTCCTTCCTCTATCCGCATTACCGCGTGCATGGGCTCTATAATCCGCTGCGCGAATATGCTGGCTGGATCCCGCAGCTTGTTTTCGCAGGACGCCGACGGCAGCGCGCGGAGGCAATTGCAGCTTCTATTCTAAGTGCTCAGTCCCCGTTCTTTCTCTATCCCTTGCAGTTGCAGACGGATTTTCAGCTGCGTGCTCATTCTCCGTTTCATTGCCAGGAAGACGCTATTCGCTTCGTTCTTGCATCCTTTTCCCGATATGCGGCGCGCGAGGCGCGTCTGGTTATCAAGCTTCATCCGCTAGACGCTGGCATTGTCGATTGGCGAGCCTATATTAGCGGCCTTGCATCTGGGAATAATCTTGCCGGGCGCGTTGATGTTTTGGACGGCGGCGATTTGAATGCGTTGGTGGCTCGTAGCCAGGGGATGGTCACGGTGAATTCTACAGCTGCACTCAATGCTTTGCAGGCTGGAAAGCCTGTAAAGGTGCTGGGGGAAAGTATTTACCGCATCAAGGGTCTGACTGATGAGAAGTCTCTTGATGAATTTTGGTCTAATCCGGCTAATCCTTCGATGGAGCTATTGTCCGCGTTTATTCGGTTGATTGCCGCAGCAGTCCAAGTGCGCGGCGATTTTTACGCGCGTGACGGTGCTGAAGCTGCTGCAACGGCGATCTCTGCCAGGCTTCTGGCCCGGAATGTCAATCAGCCCGGCGCTTACGTCACGCCGCCACCGCGGCGTCATCCCGACAAGATCGTCGTACCTTAACCGTTTCCACCGCCCTGCCGACGACGATCGGCATGGTTAAGCCTTCTTCGTTCGGCTCGTTTTCTTTCAAGGGCGGCATCTTCCTTCATGACCACAACAAATCGCAGTTTCATTCACTCAACGATGATCATGCTGGCCATGGGCGGTCTTCTGCTGATTGGTATTGTCGCGGCCTCTTTGTTTCTCACGCAGCAAAATAGTTCGGCCTCCGACTCGATTGCGCAATTGAGACGGTTGCGTAGCTCCGCAAGCGATTTTCTCCTTGCCCTCCAGGAAGCCGAGACCGGTCAGCGCGGCTACCTTTTGACGCTGGATCCCATTTACAGAACGCCCTATGACAAGTCCGTGGCGCGTTTGAGCGAACAACAAAAGCGCTTCAACGAGGCGCTCGCTCCTTATCCGGAATATGTCGAAAGTCTCGGCAATCTTGATGGTGTGATCAAGGCCAAGCTCGATGAGATGGCAAGAACTGTGTCTTTGGCAGAGAAAGGCAGTTCGACAGAGGCACTCTCCATTGTGCGTAACGACACAGGCAACGCATTGATGGATGAAACGCGCGGGCGTATCAGCAAGATGATTGCCGCGATCGACGACCGGCTGCGCCTGAAAATTGCTGCACAGTTACAAACGGCGCAAAGCCTGCAATGGGTGTCGATTGGTGGTGCTGTAGCAATTGTCGCCGTCATGGGCGGGGCGATCTTGATCATCTTCCACCATGTGCGCGATCTTTCTGCTGCTCAACGGGAGGTGGAAGCCCTCAACCAGGACCTTGAGCAGCGCGTCAACGAGAGGACCGAGGACCTGATGCGTGCAAATCAGGAGGTCCAGCGCTTCGCCTACATTGTTACACATGATCTGCGTGCGCCGCTCGTGAATATTATGGGTTTCCTCAGCGAGTTGGAGACCGGCGTGAAGAGCGTCACCACCTTTGTGCACGCGCAGCCAGGCGGCCTTTCGGACAGTGAAGTAAAGGATGCGCAGCTTGCGGTTGAGGAAGATTTACCTGAAGCGATCAGCTTCATTCGCTCTTCGACCAAAAAGATGGATGCGCTGATCAATGCTATTTTGAAGATTTCCCGTGACGGACGCCGAAAGCTCGTGCCCGAGCGGATCGACCTGAAGGCGCTCGTTGAAAGTACGGTCGCCAATGTGCATCATCAAATCGTAGAGGCCGAAGGCCATGTGGCCATCGACATAAAAGTCTCAAGGCTCTACAGTGACCGCTTCTCGCTTGACCAGATCTTGAGCAACCTGATTGATAACGCCGTCAAATATCGTGCGGCAGATCGACCATTGTCGATTTCTATCGCTGCAAAACCGATCGGGATGGGACGTGTGCGTGTCGATGTTACGGATAACGGGCGAGGAATTGCGGCATCTGATATGGAGCGCGTGTTCGAACTGTTCCGTCGCGCAGGTACCCAGGACAAAGCGGGCGAGGGGATCGGTCTTGCCTATGTCCGCTCGTTAACACGAAATTTGGGTGGGGAAGTTACGGTGTCCTCCACAGAGGGAAAAGGCAGCACTTTCACGCTGGAGTTGCCTGCCGACCTCGGAGCCATCTTGAAGGATAGAAGCGAATGAAAGCCACCGGCAAAGAAGTCACCATCGTCATGGTCGAAGACGATGAAGGGCATGCGCGGCTAATCGAAAAGAACGTTCGCCGTGCTGGCGTTAACAATGAGATCGTGCCATTTGCGACAGGCAACGAAGCCCTGGACTTCGTCCTTGGTCCCGATCGCAGCGGCCTGGTCAGCGCTGACCGCTATCTTTTGATCCTGCTCGACCTTAATCTCCCGGACATGTCGGGGATCGATATTCTCGAAAGGATCAAGAGCAACGAATACACAAAGCGTCTGCCGGTCGTTATTCTGACGACAACCGACGACGAACGGGAAATTCAACGCTGTTACGACCTCGGTGCTAATGTGTACATCACAAAGCCCGTTGATTACGATAACTTCGCTAATGCCATCCGTCAGCTTGGTCTGTTCTTTTCCGTAATTCAAATTCCCCAATAGCGGCGCTTGAGGCCAAACGTCGCTCTATCGCATCTGCCGCACTTGATTGATTGGTTCAAGCGCGGCAGACAAGATGATCGTATCGAAGTTGTCGGTCTTCCATGTCGTCAATGCCGACGATTGCAGCAGAGATCCGCTGGCTCATCAAAGCTAGACTTTAGGATTTTAGAGGCCAATCCCTAGGGTAAGCCGATGTTGCTGAAGCGAAATACCTTCGGCCGATTTTAATGCGCCGCCTTCAAACTCATCGGGCGGTTCTACGCTTCAAATTTATGCTTACAAAATCCACGCAATGCAAATTGTCATCAATGCCAGGCTCGTCCACATGGAAACGCGCATGAAACGTATCCGGCGTACGCGTTCGCCAGTCCAGTCATAGGCCATGATACTACCTCCGTCAGGAACGAGCTGATCATGGCAGAGCGCGCTTGCGTAAGGCTTGCCTAAAATAGCCGTCTGTCCTGGTGAATTTTACCTGTCGACACCGCGATCTAGGTTCCGGTCGATGGATGTCAATAGGATCCGAACCGGAAGTCGACGTGTCCCGGCACTTGCGTTCCGGCGTTCTACAAAGAACCCGCCGTTTCTTCACATCGAAGCGCCGGCGCGTGCGAAATACGGGGAGGCTGACCGGCATCGGCTGTCGATGCCGGCGTAAGGTCATGAGTAGCGCTCTTCGCTCCAGGGATCGCCGCGCATGTGGTAGCCATTCTTTTCCCAGAAGCCGGCCTTGTCGCGTTCAAGGAACTCGATCCGGTTCAGCCATTTTGCACTTTTCCAGAAGTAGAGGTGTGGAACGACCAGTCGCATTGGACCACCATGCTCGCGTGTCAACGATGTTCCTTCCCATGCGGTTGCCAGGATGGCGTCTTCGGCGGCAAAATCGGCAAGCGGAAGATTGGTAGTGTAACCGTCGAAACTCGTCAGCATGACGTAGTGGGCGTTGTCTTTCGGCATGACCAGGTCAAGCAGGTCCTGCGTCGTCACGCCGTCCCAGCGGTTGTCGTAGCGCGACCAAGTCGTTACGCAGTGGATATCCGTGGTCAGGCTAGATTGCGTGAGGGCTTTAAACGCTTCCCAGTTCAAGCTTATGGGGTTGTCGACCAGTCCTACGATGTCGAGACGCCAGCTGCTCAGATTGATTTGCGGCTGCGATCCAAGATCGAGAACCGGCCAATTTTTGACCAGATGCTGGCCCGGCGGAAGCCTTTCAGCTTCTTGCCTTGCGGCACGTCCGGTCAAAAACTTGCCTTCCTCGGCCCAACGTCGTTTCGAACGCGTCAGCTTGCTGTCCTGCGCGGGGTCATCGCTCATGGAAATTCCTCTTGGTGAAGGCTGCATTGGACTGCGATGTCCGGCCAGTGTCAAGAACGGGCAGCGCGTAAGTCATGCTTATCATCGTCACCTGATTTTGGTTGGGGAGCCTCTGTGACGGTCACACCGTCGAAGTAGCAGCAACCGCTGCAAGAGTTTTGCTTGCCACTGCGCATGGCTGCTATTACTCACGAGCCAATGCGGATCTCGTTCCGCCTCATATTTGGAAATCGCCATGAGCAAAACAGAAAGCCGCTGCCGTCTCGTCCTTATTGTTCCCGATATCGAGGATCTCGATGCGCGCGCCACATTGCTTGCCAATGCTCTGCAGGGCGGCGACGTTGCCTCAGTCATCCTGCCGCAGTACCAGCAGGATGACGCAAGTTTCCAAAAGCACGCCGAAAAACTCGTGCCTATCATTCAGGAAGCGGGTGCTGCAGCCTTGCTCTGCGGAGACAGCCGCGTGGTCGGCCGCAGTAAGGCTGACGGTATTCATATTGCTGGTTCTGCTGCCGATATTGCAGAAGCCATTGACAGCTACGCCGATAAGCTCATCGTTGGCGGCGGTAACGCCGCCGACCGCCACCACGCACTGGAAGTTGGAGAAGAGCGTCCCGACTATATCTTTTTCGGTAAGTTGGACGGCGATATCAAACCGGAAGCGCATCCGAAAAATCTCGCTTTGGGCGAGTGGTGGGCATCGATGATCGAGATCCCTTGCATCGTGATGGGTGGAACCGATCCTTCTTCAGCGCTCGCGGTTGCGCAGACGGGCGCAGAATTTGTCGCGCTACGGCTTGCCGTTTTCGCCGAGCCCGACCGAGCTGCGGCGGTCATCGCTGAGGTTAATGCACTTTTGGACGAAAAAGCGCCACGGTTTGAGGTTTGATAATTTTTTCATGCCGTTTGTTCGCCCAGTTCTTTTGACAGCGCCTTTGGTTCTAGGTCTTTTCGTCGCAACAAGCGGAGCTGTTGTTGCGCAAACGATCGACAACGTCGTGACCAGGCCGGCTGGCGGCGAGGCTCAGCCTTTGAAGACCGGCCGAGCGACGGCGGAGGGGGCAGGGCCGTCCAGCGGTGTGGGCGTTTTCGAGCGCATGGGCGCCGATTTGCCGCCGCTTCCGCCGGAAAAGCCTTTTACCGGCAAAATTGACGAAGCTTACGGCGCCTATCAGCGCGGCTACTATCTGACGGCGATGGAAAAGGCGCTGCCGCGAGCGCAATTGGGAGATGCGGCTGCCCAGACACTCGTTGCCGAACTTCTCGCCAATGGGTTGGGCGTGCGCCGCGATACCAAGGCTGCAGCATTCTGGTATGGGAAAGCTGCCGACAAGGGCGATCCGGCCGCTATGTTCAAATATTCGCTGATCTTGATGGAAGGTCGTCTCGTGCCTCGTGATAAAGCGAAGGCTGACACTTTCATGAAAAAGGCTGCCGACAACGGCGACTCTTCGGCGCAATTCAACTGGGCGCAGACATTGACGGCCGATCATCCGGGCCGCGAAGGGCTGGAACTAGCGCTGCCTTACTACGAAAAATCCGCCGAGCAGGGCATTGCCGATGCGCAATATGCGGTTGCCGAGCTCTACTCCGTGCTACCGGATCTGCCCGCCGAGAAGAAGCGGCTGGCAAGGCAATGGATGGCGCGCGCGGCGCGTGCCGGTTTCGACACGGCACAGCTTGACCTTGGTGTCTGGTTCGTCAATGGCACCAACGGGCCGCGCGACTTTGTAAAGGGCTTCGAGTGGATCCAGCTTGCAGCCAATCGCGGCAATGTGGTTGCGCAAAACAAGCTTGCGCATCTTTACATCAATGCACTGGGGACCGCGCCCAATCCGGTCGAGGCGGCAAAATGGTATGTTCTGTCGCGTCGAGCTGGTTTGCCGGACCCGTCGCTTGAAGATTTTTACCTTGGCATTGAAGACGACCAGCAGAAAGCGGGCATCGAAGCAGCGGATCAATTCCGCAAGCTCCCCTGAGCCTGCATTGGCCGGATTTTGTCCTACACTTTGTGAGGGAGCGATGCTTACCGCCTAGAAGAGCGCGGCCAATACGTCGTCGTCATCGTCCTGGCCTGCGGTGGACGCAGAGGCAGCGACCGGCGCCTCGGCCTCAGCTGCGCCTTCCACAGCGGGCAGGATAGAGCGGTGGATGTCTCTTTCCTGAACCATGGTGTACACGCGAAAGATCTCGCGATCCAATGCGGCAATGGCCTCGGGGAGGTCACTGATGTCAGGCATCGTATCTCCGGCCTTTTCCGCTAGGTGATCCGCGCTGCGGCTCAGAATTTCGCCAAGGTCGTGCTGGAAGTCGAGGCTTGCGATCATCTGATTGATCTTGACCGCCACTTCCTGGCCATGCTCCGCAAAGCGCTCCAATTCGCCTTCCATCACATTCGCAGCATCGTAAATGCTGGAAACAGCTTGGTTGAGGTTCACGCCAAGGGTGCTGGATGAGCCTTCTGCCGTGGGAGCAATTCGGTTCGCGTTGCTTTTCAGATCGGGCAAAGCCTGATCGATGCCATTGGCTGACTCTTCCAGCTTGGCCGCAAAGATACGCAGTTCTGCCGTTACGACGTTGATGGAACGACCTTCTTCACCCAATCTGCTGCAGCGCAGGTTTGTATTGAGTGCCATGTAGCTGATGTCTGTTTTAATGGCACGGATCGAATCGATCGACTGAAGCAGCATGTCTGTCGTTGCAATGGTCGAGCGGCTGACGCGGTCCGCCTGCAGACCGGCATTTTCCACCTGAACGACAATAGCTTGAGCGGCTGCGACGCTTTCGCCGAGTTCGCGAACAAAGCTGTCGCCGCCCTTGGCCGTCATTTCTTCATGCAATTGCAGCAGTTCATCGACATCGCTGCGAAAGCTGATCATTGTTTCGACGACACTGCGCGACTTCGCGTTGAAGTCGGCGTGCATGTCCTGCATTTGCGCCGCCATCAGGTGGTCGATAGCGCATTCCAGCCGCCGTCTCTGATCCTCATTGAGCTGTTCGCGCCCCGTTTCGCTGAGATAGTGTGCAAGACGATCCGCCGCGTTCTGAACATGCTCGATACGCTGGCGCGTGATATCACCGATCTGCAAGGCCGATAGGGTCGCAGCAACTTTCGACTGTACGCTGCGTGCAATGACGCCGATCCGGCTGGCAATGTCTGCCATGCGCCGACGGTAGGCAATGATCTTTTCTGCATCTTCCTGCAGAGCAGCAGCCACTGACGGGACGTTTTCTGCATGGCTTTTGGCCACTTGTGCGCTGGACTCAAGCGCCAGTCGCACATCCTTATCCAGCGCCGACATGTTGCTGGCAAAGTCATTGACTTCTTTTGCACCGGAGGCGATGCGTTCGAGAATTTCCTGCGCAAAACCAGCAAAATCAGGAAGTCCGGCGCCCGTAATCTTCGCCGTTACGGCAAAGGTGCGCAGATAGCGCATTGTTTCCTGCATCTCGGCGACATATTTGCGCAGCGACGCTCCTGTTTCGCACAGCGATGCCAGCGCCTGTTCGCGCGCCAACTCGCCGCCCGGCAAGGCCCGAAGATGCCCGACGGTCTCGCTCAGTTCCTTGCCCGCGTCCTTGGAGCCGCCTCCATCGAGGGCGCCCGCAATCGTATCCAGAGACGAGACAAGCCGGTTAAGCACATCCATAACAGACAAGAGAACTGTGCCCGCTTCCAAGAAGCGCTTTTCAACCTGGCTTCGTGCGTCCTCTAGAACGCCAGCAATGCCGGAAGGCGAGTCATGCAGCACTCTGGAATGGTTTGCGGCTGTAGTTGGCACAGCTGTTCCTCTGTCGGTTACAAGTCTTGTTTGTGTATCTTTTAGAGGCATTGTTACAACGAGCGGTAAACGACGCGAGACTCGTCCTCGTTGTGTTTAATGAACGGTTATAAACCGCTGCCGTTTTTGAGCGATTTTTCAATTATGTCGTAAATTATTGAAACTGCTGGAAATTTGTAACTGGCTCATGCTGACTGTTATTTATACCAGATGAGAAATTGGGAGTCCTCGCAGCATCTCTTTCTGCAACTGATACAACCTCAGTTTACCCCTCGTTAAGTCTGCCGTGAGAGTCCTGTTTTATCGCATAATATTTTGCAAGATGGGGACGGGTTTGACTCTAGAGCAGACGCCTTTGCAGCGTATAACGTTGCCAAATAACCTGACTATCAGGAATATCTCCGAGATATACTCTACGGTCGGCGAGGCTTTTACTTCGTCATTCTCTCTCTGCTTGGATATTCCTGCCGGCGCCCAAATCGATCTGAGCTTTGTGCAAATGATCGAGGCGCTGCGACGTCAGGCACGGGATGACCACAAAGATCTTACTTTGGCGGGGCCGGTTCAAGACAACCTGGCCACGATCCTACGGCAGGCCGGCCTTTGGGACGGCCTTGAGGCCGACGATAAAAAATTCTGGTTGCATGAAGGGGTTGCGCAATGAGCGGACATATTCTCACGGTTGACGATTCTGCGAGCATTCGCATGACGACGAAAATCGCCTTGTCAGGCGCCGGCTATACGATCACCGAGGCTGTGGATGGTGCCGATGGCCTAGCGAAGGTGCGTAGCGGTACCTTCGATCTCATTGTGACCGATCTTAACATGCCCAACATGGACGGGTTGACGATGATCGAGAACATTCGCAAGCTTCCCAACCAGGCCGGTGTTCCGATCATCTTTCTGACGACGGAATCGGACGGCGATATCAAAGCCCGCGCCAAAGCGGCCGGAGCTACCGGCTGGCTGACCAAGCCTTTTGATCCCGAAATGCTGGTCAAAATCGTCAAGAAGGTTCTGGGTCGATGAACACACTCGACCCGGTTCAGGTCTTCAGGGCAGAGGCAGCCGAATGCCTTGAGCAGATCGAAGAAGGACTGCTCGATCTTACCCATGATCTGGAAAATCGCGCTCTCGTCGACGCGGTCTTTCGCGGCCTTCATACGCTCAAGGGCTCTGGAGCGATGTTCGGCTTCAATGCGCTTGCAGCCTTTACGCATCACTGCGAGACGGCATTCGACCGGGTTCGCAAAGGCGAGGTGCCGGCAACAGCTGAACTTGTTGCCGCCGTTCTGTCGGCGCAGGACCATATGCGCAGCCTGATCGACAATCCCGATGCCGATGACGGTGTGACGGGTGCTCGGCTTCTCGACCAGTTGCGTGCTGCCGTGGGGGGCGAAGCGCCCGCTGCTGCATCTGTTGCTGCGGCTTCTGCTCCGGAGCCTGAACCGCAAACTCAGTCATCGGCGCAGACCGCACCGAGAAATCGTTGGCGCATTCGTTTCCGCTTGCCGGATACGTCGATGGCGAATGGTACGAACCCACTCGGCCTTCTCGACGAACTGCGCGACCTTGGCGAGTGCACCGTGCGGGCCAATCTCTCGGCGTTGCCGTCCTGGGCCGACTACGATCCCAAGCTTCTTTATATGTCCTGGGAGGTCGATCTTGTCACCGAGCATGATCGTTCGGCTGTCGACGACGTCTTCATATTCGTGATGGACGACATGGAGCTCACGGTCGAGGACTTGGAAGATGCGACGGCGGCCGCCGTCACAGAACCAGCCGTTTCAGTGCAGGACGTCACTGTTGTCGCCGCCCAACCGCCGGTGCCGCCCATCCAGCCGAGCCTTCCGGTTGCCTCCGCTCCGGCGGTGCGTCCGGTCGAGGCGGTTCCCGTCAAGAAAGATGCCGCACCTGCCGCGGCCAATCACGGTAAGCCTGCCGAAAGCGTGCGTGTTCCGGCCGAGCGCCTTGACGAGTTGATGGATCGCGTTGGCGAGCTTGTCATTGCACAATCGCGCCTCAGTCAGTTGGCAAGTTCAAGCGCAGATATGGGGCTTCGATCCGTCTCAGAAGAAATCGAGCGCCTTTCCGGTGAGCTTCGCGACACGATGATGGTGCTACGCATGGTGCCCGTCGGCACCTTGTTCTCCCGCTTCCGTCGCCTCGTTCATGACCTGGCCCGTGAAACAGGCAAGGTAATCGAGCTCGTCTGCGAAGGAGAGTCGACCGAAGTCGACAAGACCGTCATCGAACGACTTGCCGATCCTCTGGTCCATCTCGTCCGCAACTCGATCGACCATGGCCTGGAGCCGCCAGAGGAACGCAAAGCCGCAGGTAAAGCGGACGCTGGCACGGTTATCCTTTCGGCACGCCAGTCAGGCGGCGAAGTGATCATCTCGATCAGCGACGACGGTCGCGGCATCAACCGTGAGCGCGTTCGGGCGAAGGCGGAAAGCTCTGGCCTTATCGCACCCGGACAGCCCCTGTCCGACCAGGAACTTCTGCAGCTTATCTTTGCGCCGGGCTTTTCGACAGCGGCACAAATCACCAACCTTTCAGGCCGCGGTGTCGGCATGGATGTGGTGAAGAAAACCGTCGAAGCGTTGCGTGGCACCATCGAAATCGAGAGCGCCAACGGCAAAGGCTCCGTCGTGTCGCTGCGCATTCCGCTGACGCTTGCCATCATCGATGGATTGCTGGTGAGGGTCGGCAACGGCCGTTACGTTATCCCGCTCTCGGCCGTCGAAGAATGCCTTGAACTTTCGCTGGAGGAAGATCTTCGCTCGCGCGGACGCAGCTTCCTTTCGCTGCGGGAAAGCCTCGTTCCGTTCCTCAGGCTTCGCGATCTTTTCCGGACCAGCACGAAGCCCGATCCTTATCAAAAAATCGTCGTGGTTTCGACGGGATCGGAACGCGTCGGTCTCGTGGTGGATCAGATCATCGGCGATCACCAAACGGTCATCAAGTCGATGTCCAAGCTGCATCAGGATGTGCCGACCTTCTCCGGCGCAACTATCCTTGGCGACGGTAGCGTCGCCCTCATTCTCGATGTCGGTCATCTTGTGGCCGCAGGTCAACAGCAGGAGGCGCATATGCGTGCTGCAGTATGAGTGCTCTTCTCGCAGAACAACACGAAGGTCATTGGTGGACGGACAAGGATGAGGTCGAAGTTCTGACCTTCAACCTCGGCGGTGAGACATTCGCGCTCGAAGCCGTTACGGTGCAGGAAATACTCGATCTTCTGCCGGAGACGGCTGTGCCTGGCGCCTCGGCCTTCGTCGCAAGTGTCATTAATTTTCGCGGCAAGGTCATTCCTCTCGCGGATCTTCGTCTTGCCTTCGCAATGGAGAGGACGGAGGCGACGATCGACAGCCGGATCATCGTGATCCAGATCGATCTGCAGGGGGAAGAGACCCTGATCGGATTGATGACCGACAAGGTGAATGAAGTGACCACGCTTGCAAAATCCGCAAGCGAATTGCCGCCGAGCGTCGGCATGCGCTGGCGCGCCGACTTCATCCGTTGCCTCGTCAAGAGGGCAGGGCAGTTCATCATCATACCGGATCTGAACACAATATTCTCGTCGCGCCACGAAGCGGGACGCGGGACAACCGATTTGTCGGCGAAGGGGTAGAGCATGCGAATGACAATCAAGACAAAGCTGGCAATAGCATTTACCTGCATCATCTTGATGCTGATGGGCACGGCTGCTTACGGTCTTCGCAGCCTCAGCGCCTTCAACGATATGATCGGCGATATCATCGCAGGGCCTGTGACGCGGCTGGAACTGGCACAGCGTCTCAACATCGCTGATCTGCAAATCATCCGGCAGCAGAAGAACGTGCTGACGGCCCGTAGCCCGGAAGACGTTGAGAAGGCAATCGAACGCGGCGATGAAGCGCGCCGCGACTTCGAAGACGCGATGAAGGCCGTGATGGTTCTCGCCACGGAAGAGGGCAAGCCGCGCTGGAATGAAATCAGCAAGTCCTATGCGGATCTGGTGTCTTCCGACGACCGTATCCGCCAGTTCGTCAAGGCGGGCAAGGCGGACGAAGCCAATCAGGTCTCCGTTACCGATGCGCGTGCCGTTGCCAATAAAATGGATGGCGAGCTCAACGAAATCCTCAAGCTGGAAAAGCAGCGCCTCAAGGATGCTGACGACAACGGCGATGTCGAATATGCCAAAACGCGGATGACCATGGCGATCGTGGCCGGCATCTCGCTTCTGTTTGGTGTGATCACCGCCGTCTGGATCGCCATGTCGATCAGCCGAGGGCTGAAGCGAGCCAATGTGGTTGTGCGCAATGTCGCCGAGGGCGATCTGACGCAGACCGCCGAAATCACCAATCGCGATGAGATCGGCGAACTCCTCAGCAACGTCAATGTCATGATCGAGCGCTTGCGAGGTGTGGTCGCCGACTCCTTGTCCGCTTCCGAAAATGTTTCGGCCGGCAGCCAACAGCTGTCGTCTGCCTCTGAGCAGGTCTCGCAGGGTGCCACCGAGCAGGCTGCGGCTGCCGAAGAAGCTTCAGCTTCGATGGAGCAGATGGCCGCGAACATCAAGCAGAATGCCGACAATGCCGCGCAGACCGAAAAGATCGCGCGCCAGTCCGCCAAGGATGCAGAAGCTTCTGGTGACGCTGTTCGTAGCGCCGTGCAAGCCATGCAGACAATTGCCGAGAAGATCTCGATCGTGCAGGAAATTGCTCGTCAGACCGATCTTCTGGCACTCAATGCTGCCGTCGAGGCAGCGCGTGCTGGCGAACATGGCAAGGGCTTTGCGGTCGTTGCCTCCGAAGTGCGCAAGCTGGCCGAACGCTCGCAGTCCGCAGCAACCGAGATCAGCGCCATGTCCGGCGATACTGTGAAGGCAGCACGCGAAGCGGGTGAAATGCTGGGACGTCTTGTCCCGGATATTCGCAAGACCGCCGAACTTGTCTCCGAGATTTCCGCTGCCTGCCGTGAGCAGGACATCGGAGCCTCGCAGATCAATGAGGCCATCCAGCAGCTCGATCAGGTGACGCAGCAAAATGCCGGCGCCTCCGAAGAGATGTCTGCGACCTCGGAAGAACTTGCGGCCCAGGCCGAAGAACTTCAGACGTCCATCGCCTTCTTCAAGGTTGATCTCGGCAATACGCGTGTCGCTGCTGCCAAGCCAGCCGCTTCCCGCCAGCCGGCGAAGGTTGCACCCAAAGCAAAAGCACCCGTCAGTGCCCCTCGCAAGGCAGTGGGATCGTCCAGCAATTCGGTTGCCAACCAGCAGGCGCGTGTGAAGGGCTTTGCTCTCGACATGTCGCATGGCGGACCTGACGAGATGGACCTGGACTTCAAGGAAAGTGCGTAAGCAAGACGGCCAATTGAAACGCTAATCGCCAGAAGTTGTATGGGACTAATCAGTAGTCCAGCTTGGTATCATGAAGACACCGACCCAGATCGCTCCTCCCTTTGCCGACAGCGTTAAAGGCAGAGCTTCTGGAAACAAATTTTCAAAACCAATGTCACGGAACACTCCCATGCGATTTACAATAAAAGCCAAATTAGCGCTTAGCTTCTTTCTGATGATAGCAATGGCCTGCGGGATGGCAGCCATTGCTATTGTAAACCTGTCGTCCCTGAACTCTGCAATCACCGATATTGTCAGTGGGCCTGCGACCAATCTCAGAAACTCGAGTGATCTCTCTGATGCAGTTCTAATGTCTATTAGAGCCGAGAAGAATGCCGTCATTAATACAAACCCTGATGAGATTCAGGGTTATCTTGATGAGGTTGCAGCAAAGCGGACCGTGATCAGCACCAAGATCAGTGCGCTTGAGAATGAGACCGAGCCGAAGATCCACGCACAGGTCGCAAATTTCAAGGATGCGCTGCCTTCCTGGATGAAAATCCAAGATCAAATTCTTGATCTTGCGAAGCGTAACACTCAAGAATCCAATGAGGCGGCCGGTAAGCTGTCGATGGGCGACGGCGCCAAGGTAACCGGAGCTCTTTTAGAGACGCTTGGAAAGCTGAACGACGCTGTTGCTGTCGATCTCAAAAATACCGACGACAAAACAGACGATGACTACGCGGAAGCGCGCTCCATCGTTCTGAGCTCCGTCGGTGCTTTAGTCGTCTTTTCATTGCTTGTTGCCGTCTGGATGTCGCTGACCATTTCGAGAGGGCTGAAACGCGCAGGCTCGATGGCTGATGCTGTTTCTATTGGTGATCTAACGACCGATGTTGATCATAAGGCGAATGACGAGATCAAAGACCTGATCACCTCCATGCGAAAGATGGTAGCGAATCTAAACACGACTGCGGATCTTGCCGATAAGGTAGCTGGTGGCGACCTGACGGTCACACCAAAGCCTCTGTCCGAAAAAGACAAGCTCGGAATGGCTCTCCTAACGATGGTCGAACGACTTCGCGGTGTCGTGGCCGATGCGCTTTCGGCCTCTGACAACGTCTCGTCTGGTAGCCAGCAGCTGTCGTCCGCGTCCGAGCAGGTCTCGCAGGGTGCCACCGAGCAGGCTGCCGCTGCCGAAGAAGCTTCGGCTTCGATGGAGCAGATGGCCGCGAACATCAAGCAGAACGCCGACAATGCCGCGCAGACCGAAAAGATCGCGCGTCAGTCTGCCAAGGATGCAGAAGCTTCTGGTGACGCTGTTCGCAGTGCCGTGCAAGCCATGCAGACCATTGCCGAGAAGATCTCGATCGTGCAGGAAATTGCCCGGCAGACCGATCTTCTGGCACTCAATGCGGCCGTCGAGGCAGCGCGTGCTGGCGAACATGGCAAGGGCTTTGCGGTCGTTGCCTCCGAAGTGCGCAAGCTGGCGGAACGCTCGCAGTCCGCGGCAACCGAGATCAGCGCCATGTCGGGCGAAACGGTAAAAAGCGCCAGAGAAGCTGGTGAAATGCTGGGACGTCTCGTCCCGGATATTCGCAAGACGGCCGAGCTTGTCTCCGAGATTTCCGCTGCCTGCCGTGAGCAGGATATCGGGGCGTCTCAGATCAACGAAGCCATTCAGCAGCTGGACAAGGTCACGCAGCAAAATGCCGGCGCGTCTGAAGAGATGTCTGCAACTTCGGAAGAACTTGCGGCACAGGCCGAGGAACTGCAAAGCTCGATTGCCTTCTTCAAGGTTGATCTCGGCAATACGCGCGTTGCTGCTGCCAAACCTGCGTCTCGCCAGCCGGCGAAGGCCGCTGCAAAAGCGGTTGCGACCCACACACCCGCGCGCAAACCTGCATCTGCATCCGGCAATTCGGTTGCCAATCAGCAGGCGCGTGTGAAGGGCTTTGCCCTCGACATGTCCCATGGCGGACCTGACGATCTCGACATGGATTTCAAGGAGAGCGCTTGAGGACTAACGAGCTGACGACCGCATCCTTGCGCGTCGTCAGCTGCTTCAAAGCGGATGGTCGCTTTGCTGGCGGTTCATGAGGAGCCCAAAGAACAAGCTGCCAATGATGCCTTCGGACGCGCTCCGTCCAAGGCCTCGCCGGCAGCATCGGGAAAAAAGGGAACCTTTGATGCGCTTTACGATAAAAACGAAGCTGGCTTTGGCCTTCGGCTTGCTGATACTTCTCTCAAGCGGCATGGTGACGATGGCGATCTTGAATCTTTCGTCCCTCAATCTCGCTATTACGGCGATTGTCAAAGGACCATCGGCAAACCTGCGAAATTCAGGCGATCTTTCGACGGCATTGCTTAATGCCATCCGATTTGAGAAGAACGTCATTCTGAGCACGGATCCGCAGACGATCAAATCCTTCGTGGATATGGTCAGGGACAACAAGTCGAAAATCCCGACGATTGCCACGACGATCGATCAGCTGACGGACAATCAAATTGTCACAGAAAAACTGAATAATTTCAATTCACTGTTCAAAAAGTGGAGCGATCTCGACGAGCAGGTGCTGAAGCTCGGCACTGAAAATACCGAGGAATCCAACAAGCAAGCAGCGCAGATTTCCATGACTGACGCTCGCCAGGTCTCTGCAGACATGTTGGCCGCACTCGATGCCGTTAACAATGCGATTGTTGACGATTTGCATCAAACCGATGAGACAACCAACAGCGAATATTCCGAGTCGCGGCTGATCATGTTGACCGGTCTCGGCATTCTGATTGTCTTCTCGATTGCTGTTGCGCTGTGGATGTCCTTGACGATTTCTCGCGGGCTGAAGCGCGCGGTCACACTGGCGGATGCGGTTTCCATCGGCGATCTCAACCAGACCATCGAGCACAAGGCGAATGATGAAATCCGCGATCTCGTCACTGCGATGACGAAGATGACCGATAATCTTCGCAAGACAGCAGCCAATGCCGATACGATTGCTGCGGGCGATCTCTCCGTCAAGATCGAGGAGCTATCCGCCAAGGATACGCTCGGCCTTTCCATGAAGGCGATGGTTGCCAATCTTCGTGCGACCGCCGATATCGCAGAAAAGATTGCAGGTGGTGATCTGACCGTGACGCCGAAGCCTTTGTCTGACAAGGATATGCTCGGCACGGCTCTTCTGACGATGATCGAACGTCTTCGCGGTGTGGTGGCCGATGCCATCTCCGCATCCGAAAATGTTTCGTCCGGTAGTCAGCAGCTGTCGTCTGCTTCCGAGCAGGTCTCGCAAGGCGCCACCGAGCAGGCCGCATCGGCCGAGGAAGCTTCGGCTTCGATGGAACAGATGGCCGCCAACATCAAGCAGAACGCCGACAATGCCGCGCAGACCGAAAAGATTGCGCGTCAGTCCGCCAAGGATGCAGAAGCTTCGGGTGATGCGGTTCGCAGCGCCGTGCAGGCCATGCAGACCATTGCCGAGAAGATCTCGATCGTGCAGGAAATTGCTCGTCAAACCGATCTTCTGGCACTCAATGCTGCCGTCGAGGCAGCGCGCGCCGGCGAACATGGCAAGGGCTTTGCGGTCGTTGCTTCCGAAGTGCGCAAGCTCGCAGAACGCTCGCAATCTGCCGCCATGGAAATCAGCACCATGTCCGGCGATACGGTGAAAGCCGCTCGCGAAGCAGGCGAAATGCTCGGACGTCTCGTCCCGGATATTCGCAAGACAGCCGAGCTTGTCTCTGAGATTTCTTCCGCTTGTCGCGAGCAGGATATCGGAGCGTCTCAGATCAACGAGGCCATCCAGCAGCTCGACAAGGTCACGCAGCAAAATGCCGGTGCGTCGGAAGAGATGTCTGCGACTTCGGAAGAACTTGCGGCACAAGCCGAAGAACTTCAGACGTCCATCGCCTTCTTCAAGGTGGATCTGGGCAATAGCCGCGTGATGGCGGCAAAGTCCGCCGGCCGTGGAGCAAGCAAGGCGCCTTACTCGCATGCGGCTTCGCGCAAACCTGCTGCATCGACGAGCCACACCGTTGCTGCCCAGCAGGCGCGTGCCAAGGGCTTTGCGCTTGATATGTCGCAGGGCGGGCCAGACGATCTCGATATGGACTTCAAGGAGAGTGCTTGACCATGGCAGCCACATCCTCGGATGCGCAATATGTTACCTTCAGTCTCGGCGAAGAAATCTTCGCCTTGCCTGTCTCGGTCGTGCAGGAAATTCTGGACTATGCAGAAGCCTTCAAGGTTCCTAACGGTCCAGACTATCTTCTCGGGCTTCGCGACGTGCGAGGCCAGGGTGTCCCGACTCTCGATCTTCGCTTGAAGCTCGGAATGTCGAAAACGGTGCCGACCGCCCATACGCGGGTTCTTGTTCTGAATGTACCGCTGGATGGGCGCGTGCTGACGCTTGGCCTCGTCGCCGACCGCGTTTTTGAAGTCACGCCTTTCAAGTCGTCCGATATCGAGCCTGCGCCCGATATCGGGATCCGCTGGCGTTCCGATTATATCGCCGGTGTTGTCCGCCGCGAAACAGGTTTTGTGGTACTGATGGACATTGCGAAGCTTCTGTCGCGGGACGATATGACGACGCTACAGCCTGCAGCCTGACGGTCGTTCCAACAGGTTGCAAGGTGCGGACGAAAAGAGCCGCCAACAAAGCAAAAGCGTTTGGCTGTCGCGGCCAAACATGGCAGTGGGGAGAGGATAATGCCGCAGAAAATACGAGTCCTGATCGTCGATGATTCAGCCAGTGTGCGCCAGACTTTGGCGCACATCCTGGAAAGCGACCCTGATATCGAGGTCATGGGTGTTGCGAGCGATCCTTTTGTGGCTGCACGCAGGATCCAGGAAGAAATCCCTGACGTCATTACGCTCGACGTGGAAATGCCGCGCATGGATGGCATTACCTTTCTGCGCAAGCTGATGGCCCAGCGACCCATCCCAGTCGTCATGTGCTCTTCCCTGACGGAGGCAGGCTCGGAAACGCTGATGCAGGCGATGGAAGCCGGTGCCGTCGACATCATCCTGAAGTCAAAGATCGGGGCGGCCGACAGCCTGGCAGACGATGCCATGCGTGTGCGCGAGGTCGTCAAGGCGGCCTCCAAGGCGCGTCTTGGCAATCTGCGCAGTATCCGTTCCGTCAGCGCGCCCGCGCCGATTTCACCAACGGCGAAATTGACGGCCGATGCCATGCTGCCGCCTCCGACCGGCCGCGCCATGGCCAAGACAACGGAAATGGTGGTGTGTGTCGGTGCTTCGACAGGCGGCACGGAAGCGCTTCGCGAGTTCCTGGAGGCTTTGCCAGCCAATGCCCCAGGCACCGTCATCGTTCAGCACATGCCTGAAAAGTTCACGGCCGCCTTTGCGAAGCGCTTGAACACGCTGTGCGAAGTCGAGGTCAAGGAAGCCGAAGATGGTGATCCCGTCTTGCGGGGACACGTCCTTATTGCACCCGGCGATAAGCACATGCTGCTGGAGCGGCAAGGGGCGCGCTATCAGGTTTCACTTCGCGATGGGCCACTCGTGTCGCGTCATCGTCCCTCTGTTGATGTCCTCTTTCGGTCTGCAGCGCGTTCGGCCGGTTCGAACGCCATGGGGATCATCATGACGGGCATGGGGGACGATGGTGCCCGTGGAATGCTGGAAATGCATCAGGCAGGTGCCTATACCGTTGCACAGGACGAAGCGAGCTGCGTCGTGTTCGGCATGCCGAAGGAGGCGATCGCACGCGGCGGCGTCGACAGGATCCTGCCGCTCGACGTCATCGCCAGGGAAGTTCTGATCACTCAATCTAGATTTTAGGATCGCAAGCTAAGACGACTTCGCATGTCCGGGACCCGGGTTGCTGCCACAAGAAGCGCGGCAATGCTGCTGATCTTGCGATTTCATGAGTTTCCTCTCGATTTCCGACTGCAGCGCGGAGCGAGCGATGCGTCCTCGTATGGCCTGCCTTGCGATGTGGTACTTGAAATTCGCCCGGTTTTGTGGTCTTGAGGCCGCCTGTCTTCAAGGAGCGTCGTCTTTTTGGACCCCGGCATATATCCGCCCGGCGGCTCTTCGTTTCGATTTCAAGGAAATTTTCTGCATGGCCCGCTCAGCTCTTCTCAATGTCATGGTTCAGGCCGCGATGAAGGCCGGAAAGTCTTTGTCCCGCGATTTCGGCGAGGTGCAGAACCTGCAGGTTTCCATGAAGGGACCGGGCGACTTTGTGTCTGCGGCAGACCGCAAGGCTGAGAAGATCGTGCGCGAGGAACTGATGAAGGCTAGGCCGACATACGGCTTTGCCGGCGAGGAGAGCGAAGAAATTAAGGGTACCGATGGCGCGCATCGCTGGCTTGTCGATCCGCTCGACGGCACCACGAACTTCCTGCATGGCATCCCGATGTTTGCTGTTTCCATCGCATTGGAACGCAACGGAGAAATCGTCGCCGGCGTCATCTTCAATCCTGCAACAGACGAACTTTATGCGACCGAACGTGGCGGCGGGGCATTCATGAACGACCGGCGCTTGCGCGTTGCTGCTCGTCGCGTGCTTTCCGACTGCGTGATTGCCTGTGGGATACCCCATCTTGGCATGAACAATCACGGCAAGTTCCTGGTCGAGCTGCGCCACGTGATGGGCGAAACGGCTGGCGTTCGGCGCACCGGTTCGGCTGCGCTCGATCTTGCTTACGTCGCGGCAGGGCGCTTCGATGGCTACTGGGAACGCGGTATGGAGGCTTGGGATATTGCCGCTGGCGCGCTGATGGTCCGCGAAGCCGGTGGCTTTGCAACGGATTGGGAAGGTGGCACGACCTTGCTGGAATCTGGCGAAGTCGTTGCGGGCAACGAATATATTCACAAGGCGCTTCGCGAAGTCATCAAGCGGCCCGTACCGACCAATTAAGTTTTCGTCCTAGCCCTGTCCGAAGTAGCCGAGCCGGCCTCTTTCGCCGTGATGCGGTATAGAAGCAACGCGCCTTGAAAAGACGCGTCTTTCTGCTAGGCCTATACTTCAATTCAACATAATGTTGAATTACTGTCCGCCCGGATGGATCTGGAGGCTGCGGGATTTTGATGGATGATGTGAATGTGGCGGGCCTTGGCCTGACCGAGCGGAAAGCGGATGGTTATGATTACAAGCTATCCAGCCCGATGCCGTTTCTGTGGACGATGGTGCTTTTCCTTGTCATCGTGGCCTTCATCGCTTCCATTCTGTTTCGTCAGGCGCAAGCCGCCTTCATGCACAATCCGGGGCTTAATGGCCTGATCTTGGGCGTTCTTGGTGTCGGGATCATTCTGGTCTTCACGCATGTCATGTCGCTGCGACCGGAAGTACGGTGGTTCAACTCGTTCCGCGCCGCCGGAAGCGCAGATAAAGTCAATCGCGATCCCAAGCTGCTGGCGCCGATGCGGGCTCTGATCGGCAGCCGCCCGGCCGGCACGCCGCTTTCGACGACGGCATTGCGCTCGATCCTCGATTCCATTGCAAACCGCCTTGACGAGTCGCGCGATGTCTCGCGCTACTTGATCGGGCTGCTTGTCTTTCTCGGTCTTCTCGGGACCTTCTGGGGCCTGATCGGCACCATCGGCTCGATCAGCAGCGTCATCCAATCGCTCGATGCAGGCGGTGGCGGTACTTCCGACGTGTTGGGCGCGTTGAAAGAGGGGCTTTCAACACCGCTTTCGGGCATGGGCCAGGCGTTTTCCTCCTCGCTGCTCGGTCTTTCCGGCTCGCTCATTCTAGGCTTCCTCGATTTGCAGGCAGGCCGCGCCCAGAACCGGTTCTACACCGAACTGGAAAACTGGCTGTCTTCTGTGACCGACCTTGGGGCTGATGCAGGCGGAATTCCTGCCGTCAATGCAAGCGGCGCAACGCCGCAGGATCTTAAGGCCATGACCGATTACCTGAAGCGATTGTCCGATGAAGGTGGTCCCGGCAACCAGCGGACGGTTGCAGCGATGGCCAGCCTGGCAGAAGGCATTCAGGGCCTTGTAAAAAACATGCGCAACGAACAGCAGATGTTGCGCGACTGGATCGAAGCACAGCAGGACGAGGCAAAGGCGATGCGCCGCACGCTGGATCGTCTGGCAGAGCGTCTTGGTGCGCAGGAGCGGCAGGCCGCAATCGGCAAAAGTCGCCCATCAAAAGACGACAAGTCTGAGGATCAATAGCCGATGGCGCTGTCACGCAACCGCCGTCGTGAGCGAGGCATCGACTACTGGCCGGGCTTTGTCGATGCGCTGTCGACCTTGCTGATTGCCGTGATGTTCCTGTTGACGGTTTTCGTCGTGGGACAGTTTGTTCTCAACAGGGAGATCAACGGCCGGGACGAGGTGCTCAATCGCCTTAACAGCCAGATCAACGAGTTGACCCAGATGCTGGCGATGGAAAAGAGCAACCGTCAGGATGCGGAAGATACGGTTGCTAACCTGCAGGCTTCGCTGTCCGGTGCCGAGGCGGAACGTTCGCGTCTGCAGGCCCTGTTGTCCGCCGGTTCGGGCGGACAGACGCAGGCGCAACAGCGGATTACCAGCCTGACACACGAGCTCGACGATCAAAAGCAGATCAGCGGGCGCGCCCTGACCCAGGTGGAATTGCTGAACCAGCAGATTGCGGCGCTGCGCACCCAGATCGCGGCGATCGAGGCCGCACTTCAGGCCTCCGAAGATCGCGACAAGCAGTCCCAGGCAAAAATTGCCGACCTCGGAAGCCGCCTCAATGTCGCGCTTGCCCAGCGCGTCCAGGAACTCAACCGGTATCGATCCGACTTCTTTGGGCGGCTGCGTGAAATCCTGTCGGATCGCGAAAATATCCGCATCGTCGGCGATCGTTTCGTCTTTCAGTCTGAAGTTCTTTTTCCTTCCGGCAGCGCTGACCTCAATCCGCAGGGCACCACAGAGATGGCCAAGCTGGCTGCTGCCCTGATTGATCTTGCCAAGGAAATACCGCCTGAAATCAACTGGGTGCTGCGTGTCGACGGACACACGGACAATGTGCCCCTCGCGGGCACCGGGCGTTATCGCGACAATTGGGAGCTTTCCTCGGCGCGCGCGATTTCCGTCGTGAAGTTTCTGATCTCGAAGGGCGTGCCAGCCGATCGGCTCGTTGCTGCGGGCTTTGGCGAATACCAGCCGATCGCGCCGGGCGATACGCCCGAGGCAAAGGCCACAAACCGCCGCATCGAGTTGAAGCTGACGGAGAAGTAGTCGAGGGCGGGACTGCGCCGAACGTGTTGCGTTGCGGGCGGCATTTCTTATGACGGGGCCGGAGTAGGCCGCCCGTCCTCTTTCCAGCGATATCGTCACTAAGTTGTGGACGGTCGAGCCGTTGTCGTTCTTGGTCATCAGGAAGACGGCACTTGCATCGACAGTGTGGCAAAGAAGAAGCCGGATCTATCGATCGAGTTCTTTTTCCGCAAGCGGGACGACAAAAAGGCAGGCTGAGGCTGATGTGCATCGCCCATGCCATGACATTTGGTGAAGGATACAGGAATGCAGGTTCAGCCGCACGAGCAGGTACAATACATCGTCGAAGGCGGCCATCGCCTGACCGGCGTCATCGAGCCGAGCGGCAATAAGAATGCAGCTCTTCCCATTATCGCGGCCTCGCTTTTGACAGGTGGCCAAGTATCGCTGACCAATGTGCCGCGGATCCGCGACGTCGAGGCCCTTGTCCAGCTCATTCAATCAGTCGGCGCGAAAGCGCGTTGGACCGGTCGCAACGCGCTTGAGATCGAGGCGCAGGATGTGCGCTCTGCCGATCTCGATCCCGAGCTTTGTGCACGCATTCGCGCTTCGATCCTGCTGGCGGGTCCGATGCTGGCTCGGTGCGGCAAGCTGACATTGCCGCCGCCCGGCGGTGACGTCATCGGCCGTCGCAGAGTGGACACGCATTTTCTGGTGCTGGAGCAACTGGGCGCGACGATCACCGTCAACGGCACCTTTCATTTCACGGCGGACAAACTTCGCGGCGCGGATGTGTTTTTCGACGAGCCTTCGGTGACGGCAACGGAAAACGCGCTGTGCGCCGCGGTTGCTGCCGAAGGCGTGACCATCCTGCGCAATTGCGCGTCGGAACCGCATGTGCAGGACCTTGCGAAATTTCTGATCTCTATGGGCGCAAAGATCGAAGGTATCGGCACCAACTGCATGACGATCCATGGTGGGCGGCCCTTGAGCGGCACGCATTACCGGATCGGCGCGGATCACAATGAAGTCGGATCGCTGATCGGCCTTGCTGCCGTCACAGGCTCTGAAATCACGATCCGAAATGCAGGCGTCGAACATCTCCGCTCAACGCTCATGACATTCGAGCGGCTCGGAATCCACTGCCGCATTGAAGGCGATGATCTTATCGTGCCGGCCGAGCAGGAGATGAAGATCAAGCCCGATTTCGGCGGCCATATTCCGAAGATCGAGGATCAGCCCTGGCCGGCTTTCCCGGCCGATACGATGTCGATTGCTATCGTCACCGCAACGCAATGCGACGGTGTCGTCCTGATGTTCGAGAAGATGTTCGAAAGCCGGATGTTCTTTGTCGACAAACTGATCGCCATGGGTGCACGGATCGTCTTGTGCGATCCGCACCGGGCGATTGTCGCAGGTCCTTCGAAGCTTCGTGCGGCAAGCGTGGAGAGCCCTGATATTCGCGCCGGCATGGCGATGCTGATTGCGGCTATGTGTGCCGAAGGGACCACCGTCATCAACAACGCCCAACAGATCGAGCGCGGCTATGAGCGGATCGAAGAGCGGCTGAATGCACTCGGCGCGCGTATCACACGAAACCCGCCGCGACAGGCGTGACTGTCGAGTTCAGGGCAGCCTTGTCTTGGTCGGCGGCTTCTTCTGCGAGCCATGTCGCAAAGGCGGCCATGGCCGACGTTATCGCGCGCGAATGCAGCCTGGTCAGCCAATAGCTGCCCATGGATATCGTGATCTGAAATGGCTGGGCGATGAACCCTGCTGCCAGATCGCGCTCGAACATCATAGGCGGCGCAAGGCCGACACCAATGCCTTGCTTGATCGCCTCCATCATTGCGAGCGATGTGTCGAAGACGATACTGGTCGGCATTTGTCCGCCCGGCGTAACGCCCGCAGCCTCAAACCAGGTTTTCCATTCATCGGCGCGGTAGGATCGCAGCAGGGTCTTATCCAGTAGATCTCCGGGTTCCCTCAGTTGCTCGGCAAGATTGCTGTTGCAGAGCGCTGACAAGGGCGCTTCACAAAGCCGCGTTGCCTCCGTTGCATGCCAGGCGCCGCTGCCGAAGCGAATGGCGAAATCGAGCCCCTCGGCCGCGAGATCGACCCTGTTGTTGTTGGTCGAAAGCCTCAGGTCTATGAAGGGATAGCGGCTTCGAAAGGCCGAAAGACGCGGCAGAAGCCAACCAACGGCGAAGGTGCCGACAGCACCCACGGTCAGCACTTCGCGGATATGGCCCCCGCGCAATTGCTCCAGCACGTCGGCCATCCGGTCAAAGCTGTCCCTTAGCACCGGCAGCAAGGTTTCCGCCTCGGTGGTGATCATCAATCCACGCGGCAACCGGCGAAACAGCTTCAGCCCCAATTGCTCTTCGAGACTGTTGACCTGATGGCTGACCGCCGCCTGGGTGACATTGAGTTCAATGGCCGCCTTGGTGAAGCTGAGATGTCGTGCCGACGCCTCGAAAGCTCGGAAGGCATTGAGCGGAAGATAAGGGCGAACCATAAGGCACCGGCGTAATCTTGTGAAGAACTGACAATTACGGCTACTGGGCTGCCGCCTGGAAAGCCAATAGTTTTTCTAATGGCTTCCTCTATAAAACGTCTTTTGCGGACAGGTCAAAGCCTTGCTACCGATGGCGCCGGGTTGGGTGTGGAAGGAATAGATCATGAAATTCAGTGGTTTTGTTATCGGAGCTTTATCGCTCATGGCTTTTGGTGAGCGGGCAGAGGCGAAGATAATTTGTACCTACGTCATGGATGCGAAGACTGAAAACAGCCTCGTGGAAGAGGGGGACTGTAAGACACGCGTGACGCCGGCGTCGACCTTCAAGGTGGCGCTCAGCGTTATCGGCTATGATGCGGGCTTCCTCAAGGACGAGCATCATCCGCAACTCGATTTTCAAAAAGGCGATCCCGATTGGGGCGGCGATGCCTGGAAGCAGAAGACCGATCCAGTTCGCTGGCTAAAATATTCTGTCGTCTGGTACTCGCAGCGCATCACGCACGCGCTGGGCGAACAAAAGCTGCATGATTACGCTGCCAAGCTCGATTACGGGAACGCGGATTTTTCTGGCGATCCCGGCGAGGACAATGGTCTTCAACGTGCATGGATCATGTCTTCGCTGAAGATTTCCCCCACTGAGCAGGTTGCATTCCTGAGAAAGCTAACCGATCGGTCTTTGCCTGTCAGTCCCCAGGCGATGGATCTTACCATGAAAGTGGTTGAGCAGTTTGATGCTGCGGACGGCTGGGTGGTCCACGGAAAAACGGGAACGGCCTTCCCGAGAAAGCCCGATGGCAGCTTCGACGAAAGCCACGGCTACGGCTGGTTTGTCGGTTGGTCGGAAAAGAATGGACGTCGGCTTATCTTTGCCCGCCTCATACAAGATGACGAAAAGCAAGCTGACAGCCCTGGTGTTCAGGCGCGCGCGTTCATGCTCGCAGATCTTCCGAAGATTGCCGGTCAGCGTTAAAGCAAGGCGTCAGATTTTCTGTCGGGTGTTAAACCCAACACGAAATGTGAAAAGCCCCGGCAGTCTATATTGGCCGGGGCTTCTCTCAGGTCTTGGTGCCAGCCTCGGCGCCTTGCTCAGATCAGACCGTTGCGGTCGTCGTATCCGATGTCGTTGCGCCGGGCGCATTCTTCTTGATGGACTCGATTGCGGCCATTGCGGACGCTTTGGCCTTATAGCCCTCCGAGACAAACATGGTTTCGCCGTTCGACGCTTTGAAGCGGAAGCGAAATTCCTCTTTCTTGTCTTTATACACTTCGAACTTATACATCCTAAGCCTCCAGTGATGCGGGTTCATTAGCGCACTGTAAGATAGCGCACATAACGCCTTCAGGCCACCGGATGCTGCAGTTTATTCGCCGATCGCCCTGATGTTTGCTTCTGATCCGGCTTCGAACTGCAATTTTGCGAGCCGGGAATAAAGGCCGTGATGGCGCAGTAGGCTTTGATGGGTTCCTTCTTCGACAATCCGCCCCTCGCTCATCACGAGAATTCTGTCAGCCTTCAGAATGGTCGCAAGGCGATGTGCGATAACGAGCGTCGTGCGTCCTTGCATCAATCCGTCGAGTGCTTTTTGCACCAGGATCTCGTTTTCCGCGTCGAGCGCCGAGGTCGCTTCATCCAGCAACAGGATCGGCGCATCGCGCAGGATGGCACGCGCAATGGCCACACGCTGGCGCTGGCCGCCGGACAGGGTCACGCCGCGCTCGCCGACTTCGGTATCATATCCTTTGTCGAGACGCTGGATAAACTCATCTGCCTGCGCAGCAATGGCGGCGGCGCGAACTTGATCGCGACTCGCATCGGGGCGGCCGAAGGCAATGTTGTCATGGATCGTTGCGTCGAAGATCGTAACGTCCTGCGGCACAAGGGCGATACGATTGCGCAGGTCTTCCGGCGTGACGGTCCTGATATCCGTCCCATCAATGCGGATGGTGCCTTTTTCCGGATCGTAAAATCTAAGGAGCAGCGAGAAGACACTGCTTTTGCCCGCGCCCGAAGGTCCGACCAATGCGACGGTCTCGCCAGGGTGAATGTGAAAGCTCAATTCCTTCAGGGCCGCAGCGCCGGGTCTTGAGGGATAGGCAAAACTGATGCCGGAAAGTGCGATATCGCCCTTGGCCGGGACGGGCAGGGCGACGGGTTTGGATGGTGCGGCAATGGCGGGCACCTCATCCAGGAGCTCCGTCAAGCGGTCGGTTGCGCCGGCGGCCTGCGAAAGTTCGCCCCAAACTTCGGAAAGCGCGCCAAGTGATCCGGCGGCGATGACGGCATAGAGGAGAAACTGACCGAGCGTGCCCGCCGACATCGAACCGGCAAGAACATTATGAGCGCCGAACCAAAGGACACCGACGACACTGCCGAAAACCAGCGTAATGGCAAAGCCCGTGAGGAAGGAGCGTGCCCGAATGGCGGCTCGTGCTGCCTCAAACGCAGCCTCGACCGATGAGGAATATCGGTCTGCAGCCTGCTGCTCACCATTGAAGGCCTGCACTGTTCGTGTGGCCGAGATCGTTTCGCCCGCATAAGCGGAGGCAGAAGCAAGCGTATCCTGCGCCGTGCGCGACAGGCGGCGCACCGAGCGCCCGAAGGCAACCAGCGGAAAGACGATGACGGGAATGGCGCCGAGGGCAAGGGCGGCGAGCGAGGGTGCGGTGACGACCATCATGGCCGTCGCACCAAGACAGAGAATGAGGTTGCGGAGCGCGACGGATGCGGTCGAGCCCACAGCGGACTTGATCTGTGTCGTGTCGGCAGTCAGGCGCGAGACGATCTCGCCGGATTGGTTCACATCGAAGAATGCCGGTGAAAGGCGCGTAACATGCGCGAAGACATCACGGCGTAGGTCCGAGACAACCCGCTCCCCGAGGGTGATGACGAAATAATAGCGAAGTGCGCTCGACATCGCCAACAGGACGGCCATCACCATCAGCATGGTGAAGTAGCTATTGATGAACGTACCGTCCGCCTGCGAGAAGCCATGATCGATCATGCGACGGACGGCAAGGGGGATTGCAAGCGAGGTAATGGCTGCGACCGTCAGTGCAAATATCGCGCCGATCATCATCTTGCGGTATCGAAGGACATAGGGCGCAAGCCGGCCAAGCGACTTGATGGGTTGTTGCGCGCGGCTGTCTTTCGTCTTCTTCTCGCTCAATTCACCACCATCGCCGAAGCCCGTTAAAAGCAGGCCTGCCCTTGTCATCTGGGCCCTTGTTATTAGGGCCACCTTCCTGTATAGGCACCGCATCCTCATGGGAAGCCGTAGCCATTGCGTCTGCGGCTTCATTTATTCAATCGGGCCTCCTGTCGCAACGGATTGCGACATTTGGACCCTGGCATAGCAGGAAGATTGTTATGAAGGCAGATATTCATCCAGAATACCACATGATCAAGGTGGTCATGACCGACGGTACCGAATACGAAACCCGCTCGACCTGGGGTTCGGAAGGCGCTGTTATGAACCTTGAAATCGACTCCAAGTCCCATCCGGCTTGGACGGGCGGCAATCAGCAGCTCATGGACCGCGGTGGCCGCGTTTCCAAGTTCAACAAGCGTTTCGGCGGCCTCGGCCTCTAAGCCTTGCTTGGATGACTTTCAAAAGAACCCTGCTTCGGCAGGGTTTTTTTATGGTTGGCATTCGACCCCGCGTCGTCCCTTGCGAAGCCAAATGTAGCTTCGTTGATTGGTGCCTTGTAAAGGCAAGCCCAATACTCGCACTGCACGGATTATCCAGCAAACCGCGAAAGGCTGCCGCGCAGTACCATCTCACTGTGAAGACGCATAAAAAAACCGGCTGAAAACAGCCGGCTCCTTTATAGTCGCCAATGCCCCGGATGCGTGCGGCGGGGCGGACGGCTTAGCTATTGCTGAAAGCGGTCTGTAGCAGGTTCAGCTGTGCTTGGACGCTGTTCTGGTTGTCGGGAACGATTGTTGCATCGGCCGGGCGGTAAATTTCCCGATCCAGAAGCGCGATGCGATTTTGGAGGCGCAGGGAACGTTCGACGAGATCTTTAAATGCCTCAGGCAGATCGCCCCAACCGGGTGCTGCTCTGTCAACGTTGAAGCCCTCGAGCCGAACTTTGTTCTTCTCAGCCAAGACCTGTTCGCGAGACATCTCGCCATTGTTGACGGCGCGCTGTAGAAGCAGCCATGAAGCCATCTGCATCAGGCGCGTTGTCAGCCGCATGGACTCTGCCGCATAGAGAACGGAAGCCATGCGTGGCAACACCTTCGAAGCTGCGCGACCGTTGCCGTCGAGGTAAGATGCGGTTTCTTCGACCAGCGCCATACCTTCGGCGTAAAGCGTCTTGAACTGCGAGGATGCGGCGGCGCGACCCGCGAAGCTAACCGTATTCAATCCAAGTTCCGACATGATTAATATTTCCCGTTGCACGCATCTACTTGCTAGGCGATGTAACGAAGGAATTTTTAAAAAAGTTCCCGTGCCGCCTTTGTGTCTAGAAGATGGTAGCAATAGCCGAAACGCGCAAGCCGTTTCTTAAGAAAGGGTTAACTTCCACAATTTCTTTTCGGGAAAAAAGAAGAGCCGCAAAGGCGGCTCTCAAGGTAAAACAGGGAGAAAATCAGACCAATTGACCGCTAGGAAAACTGTCTGCGATCCAGAAAACTGGATGCCCACAGTATTAAAGGATAATGCTTAATAAAGAGTTAAAGGTTCTTTATTTCTTCTTCTTGAGTTGGGGCAGCGGAGCACCAGCATTCCGGCCTGCAGCGGATTTCAACCATGCTAACTCATTGGTTGCAAAGCAGGAATTTCCTCTTCCCGGAAGCATTGCACTCAACTTCCTTGCGCGTTAACGGATCATGGCTCGTGACCCGCGGAAAGACAGTTCTCCACAGCCCATTGATATTCTCAACCTTTCAGTTCCTAAAGTCAGATGTGTCTGGTTTCTACGCGAGAAGGGGTGACAAGTGAGATTCTGCACCGCTTTGGTGCCTCGCGATACTATCGTGCGATGTACGTTTGCGGACATAGAAAAACGTCTGTCAAATCAGCTTCGGGCCAGGTTTAACGTGTTGTTAAGCGCGAATCACCCTGCATTTTTATGAGAAAGCAAGGGCTGTATGCCCGCACCATGACTTGTATTCTCACGCAAACGTGATTGCTGAAGCAGCGCTTGAGCACTCCGATCCGGTCAACAAGCTTCTTCTCGCGGTTTTGAGGCGCATTGATCTACCATCGGTGGCGGGCAGCCATGCTATCGGAAGAGTTTCTCGGCGGCCGAGCGGCCAGAAGCTTTCTTCTCCAGTTCGGCCTCGATGCGCTTGATCTCCTCGATGAGCAAACCAATGCGTGTTTTCAGTTCATCGACGGATAACATCGACAAGTCCGCGCCCAACTCGTCGGATGAGGGTTTGCGAGGGCGATCTTCATCGACAAAGGCCATTGTTTCCTCCTCACGTCTTCTGCTGTTGTTCCTCTAAAGGTTTCCTTACCCGTAAAGCGAAGGATAACCTATAGCACATCACAGCCGGGAAAGCTCCAGATGTGCTTTGCATGCGTCTTCATACGAACGTCGCGCAGGAAAGGATCTATCACCCGAACTTAACGGCAGCGTCACCATCATCGGCTGGTTGGGATTTCCCAGCGCTGCGGTCTGCTAGAGACATTCCGCCTGGCGTGAGCATTGGCGTTGTCGCGGTTGGAATGGTGGCTCTGGCATCGCGTTCACTTGCGGGGACGGAAGGACGAATCCTGCTGCGTATGATCGCGTAGCCGGCGATCAGAATATGTGCCGTCATCGTCACGAGGAAGAGAGCGTGCGGCCCAACGCCAGACATGACCGGGCCGCCAATGGTGGGTCCAATAATCGTGCCGATGCCGTAGAGCAAAAGTAGACCGCCGGATACTTTCACGAAATCTTCCGAGGAGGCAAAGTCGTTCGCGTGGGCGACGGCGATGGGATAAAGCGTGTTGGCGACCGCGCCGTAAAAGATCACGAGTCCGATGACGAAGGCCGGCGTTTTTGGCATGAGGACGAGAATGAGAAAACCGGCGAGGGCGCCAAGTGCCGAAAGGCCCGCCAGCACATAACGCCGGTCGATGCGGTCCGAGAGGCGTCCGGCGGGAAACTGCATAAGGGCGCCGGCAAAAATCGTGGAACTCATCATCACGGCAATGCCGGTGTCGGAAAGACCAGTACCTGCACCGAAGACGGCGCCCAGCGTGCCATAGGCGCCATTGGCGATGCCAATCAGAAGAATACCGATGCAAGAGACCGGCGAGTTGCGGTAGAGCGCCGGCAAATCCAGCCGTACAGCCTTCAGCGGTTGCGGGGAGGCGGCTTTTGACAGGCTGGTCGGCAGCATTGCGACGCAATAGAGAATGCCGCAAAACATAAAGAGAATAGGCGTATGCGGGTTTTCGAGCGGAATCATCATCTGGCCGCCGACGACCCCGAAAAGGGTGATTGCAATATAGAGCGAGAAGATCGCACCGCGCGTCTCATTGGTCGCGCGTTCGTTCAGCCAGCTTTCGATGATCATCGATGTTCCGGCGGTCGAAAACCCTGTGACGGCACGCAGCAGCACCCACCAATAGGGATTGACCGCAATGCCGCTGACAAGGGCAATGATCGCGACGATGGAGATGAAGCTGGAAAAGGCGCGGACATGGCCGACGCGTCGCACCAGTTTGGGCGCGATCAGGCACCCGATGACGAAGCCGGCCGCCCATGATGTGCCGAGCAACCCGAGCACGGTGGTGGGATAGCCCTCAATCGTACCGCGAATGGGAAGAAGAATGCCCTGCAGGCCATTGCCCATAAAGAGGAAAAGCGTACCGACCAAAAGCGCGGCGACGGACAGCAGATTTCTTTTCATCAGCGAACTCGACCTCAGCAGATACGAAACAGCAGCGTGACGCGGCGCGCCCATCCATGTTGCTTCGTATTGATCCCCCTCGACTCATCCCAAGTCCCGCCGCGAACCGTCTCGCAGAAACGGCAGGATCAGCGATGATAGCCTCACCGCCTCTTTCCTTATCCGCGTTTGCCTTTAAGGAATTATGGAGCGGGCTGCATCGATCGCTGTTTTGCGCGGAAAAATGTCTGCTATGTGACGCAGCCTCAAGATATGGAGAAAAAACTATGACCAAATGGATCGCATTGCCGCTGATCCTGGCCATGGTCGTTCAAGTCATCAAACCGTTTGGGATCATGGGCCTCAGACGCCGCAGCGACTTTTGGAAGGTTGCGCTGATTGCCTTTGCGATCTGGACCGTCGATCTGCTCGTTCGCGACTTGTTGCTGTAGCTGCATGATTGGAGCCCGATGCCGCATAGGCCCCCTCGGCGGTCAACCATCAAACGCTTTGACCCCTCACCGTGCAGGTGAGAGGTCAACCATATGGCGATCCGGGTGCTTTGGGTGGATGAGCACGCGCAGCTTTTGTCCCACGACCAAATCCAGAGGTTCTTCCCAGAGGTTCTCGCTCTTGAAGAATTGCGTTTTGCCCGTGAACGGGTTTTTACCTTCCGCGACGACCTGATAGGGATTGCGCCCATTGACGGAATAGGCCGCGTTGATCACCACCTGCTTGAAGCTCGCATCGACGGCAACGCCATTTTTCTGCAGCTCTTGGAGACGCTTGCGGGGCCTTGCTTCGAACCATGCGATAACCAGGCCGACGATGGTGAAGATCACGCCGAGGAACAATATAATTCCCACTCCGAACCATCTGCCGAACAAGTCGTCAGTGACCCCATTTAGCGGTTCTTGCGGATCGTAAAGAACCGTGACGGTGTCGCCTTCGGAAAAACGAGGTGGGGTTGATGTAATGCTATCGATGAGTTCATGGCTCTTTCCGTTCACATCTGTGAAGGTAATAATTGCGCGATAACCCGAGCTGTTGCTGCTGCGATCGATAATGAGATCGCTCACGCGACCCTCGGCCCTCAGCGCCCGCGCAACAAACTGCTGATCGCGATAGAAAAGGACTGCGGACCCGATCAAGAGCAGGAATCCGACTGCGGCAAAGCCCCGGCCAATCCAGCGCATGATCTTGGACATGATTTTTCTCCCAAGCTAACATCTGCAGATACTTAGCCTTCATCTTCTTCTTTATCAACCCGGAGAAGAAGAAAGTAATAATGCTATTGAAGGTTGCAGATATTCTGTGGGAGTACGAACATGTCGCTGGCCACTTCTTGATGTCCTGTTGCAGGAGCGCCGTTCAGCCGCTTTCCTTCGGCTCAGGGGATATGGTGAAGATCGAGGAGGAGCATCAGCATGGATGACACCAATTATTTCAAACAGACGAGCGGCTGGACGATCAGTCAACGCGCGGATTCAACCCTGCCTGGCTATCTTATCGTTGCCGCGAAACGAAAGACTTCGGAGCTGTGGTCCTTGCCTGCCGAAGAACTCACGGAGCTGGGTTCTCTTCTGGGGGTGGCCCAAAGGGCGCTGATGGAGACGCTTGGCGCCAAACGCGTCTATATCGGCCGATATGGTCACACGGCAGGCCACTCGTTCCACTTCCACATCATCCCGATCTACGACTGGATTGAAGATATGTTTGCGAGCGATGAGAGATATCGGCTTTTGCAAAGCTTTGCCGACCCAGATTTTGGCACTGAACCTGACGGTGCGGAGCTGACGCTTTATGTGTGGCGGGAATTTTGCGAAAGCCGTCATCCACCACAGGTCCGGGGACCAACAGTCTCGGAGGCGATTGCGCTCTTGCGCGAGCGTTTGATGTAGGCAAAAGCTGGCGTCTATTTTCTGAGGGAATTACTCGAAACCGCTCCGCGAAAGTCGGTTTCGACGCATGCAGTTCGGGCTCGACCATGGTGATCGAGCCCGAACTATTCATTTCGTTATGCTGCTGTCGGTGCTTTGTTAGGTGCCTTCACGGCCTCAAGCGGCGTAACTATGCGATGGGCGCTGATGTCTGCGGCTGTCGAGCCGTGTCTCGTGAAGCTTGAACATCGACACGAGGTTGCCGAGATGAGCCGCCTGGTCGGCGAGCTTGGTGGTTGCTGCCGTGGATTCTTCCACCATGGCGGCGTTTTGCTGGGTCATCTGGTCCATTTGGCTGACCGCAGTATTGATCTCGGCAAGCCCGGTCGACTGCTCTCTGGAGGCGGTAGCGATTGCGCTAACGCGATCATTGATCATCGCGACATGCGTTCTGATCTCCGTCAGTGCTTCACCCGTTTCCGTAACCAGCTTCACGCCTTCCTGCACTTCACTACGCGAACGCGTGATCAGCGTTTTGATATCTTTGGCAGCGGTGGCCGAGCGCTGGGCAAGTTCCCGCACCTCCTGGGCAACGACGGCAAAGCCTTTTCCTGCATCGCCCGCACGGGCAGCTTCCACACCCGCGTTCAAGGCAAGCAGATTTGTCTGGAAAGCGATTTCATCGATCACATTCAGGATGTTGCCGATCTCTCCGGACGCCTGCTCGATCCGCCCGATCGCTGCGACGGCACTCTGGACAACTTCGGCCGATCGCTCGGTGCTATTTCGGGTCTGCGCCACCATCGTTGTCGCTTCCGAAGAGCGATCAGTCGAACTTTTGACGGCAGAGGTGATTTCCTCAAGGGCTGCTGCCGTTTCCTCCAAGGAGGCGGCCTGCTGTTCGGTGCGCTTCGAAAGATCCTGCGACGCCAGGCTAAGCTCTCCTGCGCCGCCGTTGATCATGTCGATAGCGGTGCGCACTTCCATCATGATGGCATGCAGCCGCTCCATCGTCGCATTCACGTTGTTCTGCAGGTCGAGGAACACGCCTTTGAACTCGCCCTGCATATTCTCGGTAAGGTTGCCCTGCGCCAGTGCGGCAACAACGCGATTGGTTTCGGCAACGCCCCGATCCACTGATGTAACGAGTTCGTTGACGCTCACGGCAAACTTATTGAGATCGGGATTTTCATACCGCTTGTTGATCCGGGCCGTGAAGTCGCCGGCAACGGCGGAGGATACGACATAGGCAATGTTGGTTTGTAGATCCGCGTTCTGTTCGTGCAGTGCGGCTTCTTGTCTGTTTAGATCGCGAACCTTGACGGCATTGTCCTTGAAGACCAGAACGGCGCGGGCCATATCGCCGATCTCGTCTTCCCTTTTGGTGTGCGGGACGTCGCTCGACAGGTTGCCGCCTGCAAGCACTTTCATGCAGTGGGTAATGCTTTCGATCGGGGTTGCGATTGCTCTGCGTCCAAAAAGGGCGGACCCAGCCATCAAGATGACGAGGATGGCGGAAAGGCCTATGCTCACCAATGATGCGGTGTTCTGCAAACTGCGGCGCTCGTCGTTTGCCGCTTCGACGCGCTGCTTCGCGACGTTGACGGTTTGGTCAACCAGAGTTGCGAGTTGGTCGCTCATCTTCTTCAGGGCGGGAAGCCGTGCTGTCACGTCCTTTTCGCCCTTTGCCATGGCAGAGCTTAAATCGGTAACCGCCGAATGATATTGATTCAGAAGGTCGGCAATCGTTCCAGCTTGCTGGCGATCAGCCGCAGGAAGCGTACCGCTGCTTGCGAGTTTCAGATATTTGGAAGCAGATTGATAGCGCTGATCGAGGTAGGCATTTGCGGCCGCTGCTTCCTGTTCGGTGCCGGCAAGGCGCAGCTCGCTGGTACCCAGCTCCATCCCACGCAATGAGGCTTTCATATCAACCATGTTGCGGGCGATTTCGGATTGATCACGGCCAAAAGATACAGCCTGATCGATCCAGTGCATTAACAACCATCCAGCGATCGAGATTAAGACCGCGAGGACGATGCCTCCCCCTGACATGAGGGTCAGTTTGGAGCTGATGCGTATAACCCGTAACGTCATGGTGTTTATAAACCTCGATTGAAAAAGCTTAACTTCGCAGTTCTGAGACGTGAGCTATCCGGTCAAAGGATTTCTTCACGTCAATAAAGAAAGTACGAAATCATACCGTTCAGCTTTTAAGAAAGCTTTTAGATCGTTCGCCGACTATTGAATTAATGCACGTCGAAGATGCAGTTCAGCAGGCTCAGGTTAGTCTGCAAGAAGGCAGCTTTTTACTTATTCGACGCCGATCTCTTCGCGCGCAATCTGTCGATCTAGATGCCTTAGCTCTTGGTGGACTGCAGGTGGATCGGCGGCGTGAATAAAATCACGCCTGCGATATATGCACCGTCAGTATAGGTGAGCGATTTTGCAGGAGGTGGCAACGAATGGCTTCACTTCGCCGCGTGATGGGATTGCCTTTCTATCTTGTTATCTTGGCGGTGTTTTTCATCGGCATGCCGCCTGCCATGGCTGATGGCGATCCGCACTCTTGCGCGGGCCCAGGCCCAAACGGTCCCGGCGCGCTCGTCGAGTTGCTTCAGCACGAAAAGACATGTCAGGCGGCTCTGAAAACCCTATGGGAATGCCAATGGGGCTCCAGCGCCGACACAGCCTTCAGTGCTGTCGTCGTTGGAAAGTGCGAAAGCAGTTTCTTCGACCGGCTTAGCTCATCCGCTCAGCGGAACTATGCCGCGCGGATGGAACTCTGCGCCTATCGATACGCGCGCGTCTCCGGAACGCTCTTTATGTCAATGGCTGCTTTTTGCCAGGCACAGGAGGCAGCGAGCACGGCATCAAATCCGGCGCTTGCCGATAAGCCTCTCGATCGGGCCAGCTTCGATTGCACGAAAGCAGAAAGTCCGATCGAGAAGACGATCTGCGCCAGCCCTTCCCTGGGAAAGGCTGATCTTGTGTTGGGGCAAGAATACCGGGATGCGCTCAAGTCGGTCACCAATGAGGATAGGGCACAGCTTGTGGCGGACGAAAAGGCATGGCTTGAGCGCATAACGAGCCAGTGCAAGCCGAATGAAACAGCTTCGCCAACGATTGTCGCGTGCCTGAGAAACGCTTTTGAAATCCGTTTCAGTACCCTTATCAATTGCGGTGAAGGTGGCAACTACACACCAGAGTGCCTGGACGACGACAGCTCTGTAAAACCTGGTGACGATGCAAAGGAGCGCGCTAGTTTCGATTGCGACAGTCCTTCGACGGCAATCGAGATCGCGATCTGTGCCGACGCCGCGTTAGGACAAGTCGACATCGAGATGGCCGCCGCCTATCAAAAGGCGCGAGATCGCGCTGCTGAAGATCATCGGAAGGTCTTGCTGGACAGCCAGCGAAAATGGCTCTTCTTTGTTGAAAAATCATGCCCTCTTGGTGCCATCGGGGGCATTCCACCTTTAGCTGAGCGTGCCTGTATTCGCTCGGCTTACCAAGAGCGCATAGTTCAATTGAACGAGTGCCCGCAGGCGAACCTCGAAGTAGAGGAGCAGTGTCTCGATAGTTTCCGTCTGGTTTCGCAGGACGCGAAAGAACCGTAGCGCGCGGTAACAAAGCCCAACCTCGGCCGATCGGGCTTTGTGTTTTTCCTATGGTTCAGTTCTTCGCTGATGAGAGCACAGCGACACCCGGCAGTTCCTTGCCTTCCATCCATTCAAGGAAGGCGCCGCCTGCGGTCGAGACATAGGTGAAATCGTCAACGACGCCGGCATGATTCAGCGCCGAAACAGTGTCGCCCCCACCCGCGACCGACACCAACTTACCAGCCTTGCTACGATCTGCCGCAATTTTTGCCGCGGCGACGGTCGCTTTGTCGAATGGTTCGATCTCGAATGCGCCAAGCGGTCCGTTCCAGACCAGGGTCGCTGCTTTTTCGATCCAGGACTTGATCGCCTCAACAGATTTCGGGCCTACATCGAGGACCATGGCGTCAGCGGGGATGGCGTTGATGCCAACCGTCTCGTTTTCGGCGTTTGCCTTGAATTCCCGGGCGACGACACTGTCCTCAGGCAGAACGATAGCGCAGCCCGCGCTTGCAGCCTCGATCATGATCTGCTTGGCCGTCTCTGCAAGGTCGTGTTCGCAGAGCGATTTGCCGACATTGGTTCCGCGCGCGGCGATAAAGGTATTGGCCATGCCGCCGCCAATGACAAGAGCATCGACCTTTTTGACGAGGTTCGTCAGGAGGTCGATCTTGGTCGATACTTTGGCACCGCCAACAATGGCGACGACTGGACGCGTCGGATTGCCGAGACCTTTTTCGAGGGCTTCCAGTTCGGCCTGCATGGTGCGGCCGGCATAGGCGGGAAGATGATGCGCCAGCCCTTCCGTCGAGGCATGGGCACGATGGGCAGCCGAGAAGGCATCGTTCACGTAAAGATCGCCATTTGCGGCCAGAGCCTTGACGAAGTCAGGATCGTTCTTTTCTTCGCCTTTGTGAAAGCGTGTATTTTCCAGCAGAAGAATATCGCCATCCTTCATGGCCGAGACGGCGGATGCCGCTGCCTCGCCGATGCAATCGGAAGCGGTTGCCACTGGTTTGCCAAGTACCTTTTCGACATCGCTCGAAATCGTCGACAATGACAGGTCCGGTGACGGACCATCCTTCGGGCGGCCGAAATGCGCAAGGAGAATGACCTTTGCGCCCTTCTGTGACAGTTCGAGAATGGTCGGCGCGACGCGCTCGATGCGGGTCGTGTCCGTCACCTTGCCGTCCTTGACTGGCACATTGAGATCAACGCGCACGAGAATGCGCTTTCCACCGATGGCATGGAGATCGTCGAGGGTCTTAAATGCGGGCATTGTGAACATCCGTCCGTTCTTGAAAAGATGGCGCGACCATAGCAAGGATGATCGCCGACGCAAGGCAGTCAGGAGCGGTTTTCGCCTGACGTTTCATCCGGGCCGGCGGCCACCGCTTTCTTGTCGTGCGAGCGAAAGTAGCGATCGCGAATCCGTGCGACGATTTCCCGAAGATTGATGAAGATCGGCAGGTTGGTAGCGGGCTCCACCGGTTCGAGCGACATGCCGATCGAGGTAATGTGACCAAGATCGTCAAGATCGCGTACGATGAGAATGATCGAGCCAAGGCGCACGCGGTCGGCATATTCTGCCTTGCCGTTGAGGCGCTGGCGCATCAGTTCGGCGATGGTCAGCGTCTTCTCGTTTTCGTTCAGAAGACCTGGCCCGTAAGCCATGTCCAGATCGGCAGCGCTGCGTGCCGGAGACAGCGCAAAAGCACCGAAAAAGTCGGTATCGTCCTCGTCCACAGGCGCGCGGCTTGCGAAGAGCCGGTCGAGGAGACGCGAATAACCGGGCGCGATGAAGAGGTAGACGAGATCGTTTTCCCTCAAGCGACCGGCATATTGGTAACGCATGGACTTGCCGTCGCGGATGACAAGCGACGGGATCGCCCAGCGCGGAATGCGTTCGCCGCGCAGGACTGGACTGTCCTTGACGACGCGATACGACAACAACTCGTGATTAGCACTACCCGGCAGGTCGACCTCGACCTTGTCGATTGCGCCGATCCGGCGCGGGACGATCAGCCCAAGCTTTTTGGCGACCGGTTTGATTGTCCAGCCCTGAATGAGAAGCGAGACGAGGACGATGATGAAGGCCGTGTTGAAATAGACCTGGCCATTTTCGAGGTTGCCAAGGATCGGCATGATGGCGAGAAGGATGGAGACGGCACCGCGCAACCCGACCCAGGCGACGAAGCCGATTTCCTGCTGGGTATAATCGAAGGGCAGGAGCGAGGCCCACACGGCCAGCGGGCGCGCGATGAAAATGAGGAAGAGCGCAAGGGCAATGGCCGGCAGCAAGATTGCTGGAAATTGTGAGGGGGTGGCAAGAAGCCCAAGCACCAGGAACATGATGATCTGCGCCAGCCAAGTCAGACCTTCCTGGAAGCGCTTGATCGAGGCATAAGCGGGCAGGCGCCTGTTGCCGGCATAGATACCTGCAACATAAACCGCCAGAAAGCCGCTGCCGCCGACCGCACCGGTAAATGAAAAGACGAGCATCGCCAGCGCCAGAACGAAGATCGGCGTCAGCCCGCGATCGGTTTCGAGCTTTGTGACGATCAAGACGATCATCATTCCGCCGAGCAGTCCGAGGATGACGCCAAGGCCCATTTGTTCGATGAACATCGCCAGCATGCCGATATTGATGCCGCCATAGCCTTGATCCGTGGCGAGCACCCCCACGAGGGCGATGGTCAGGAATATTGCCATGGGATCGTTGGTGCCCGATTCCACCTCCAGCGTCGAGCGCACCTTGTCGCGGATGTTGATGCCGCCGATGCGCAGGAGAAAGAAGACGGCAGCTGCATCCGTCGACGCCACGATGGAGCCGAGCAGCAAGCCTTCCAGCCAGGTAAAGCCGAGCAGCCACATGGCGGGCAGGGCGAAGATCGAGGCTGTCAACAGCACGCCGGCCGAAGAAAGCGCCAGCGAGGGCACTGCGGCCAGTTTGAAGGCCTGCACGGGGGTACTGAAGCCGGAATCGAAAAGAATGACCGCAAGCGCGATGGAGCCAAGGATGTAGGCGAGATAGTTGTTGGTGAACTCGATACCGAGCCCGTCAACGCCCGCCAGCAAGCCGATGCCAAGGAAAAGAAGCAAGAGAGGCGCGCCGAAGCGAAAGGCGAGCAGACTGGAAAAGGCCGCCAGAAGCACAAGTCCCGTCGAGATCAAAACGACGATGTAAAATGCTTCCACGTCTGTCCCTTTCCATGCTCATGTTGCAAAACCTGCCGGCTTTGCGCTCGTTCCGTCCCGCGGGCAAAATGCCTTGAAAGCAGCGAAAGCCGAAGCAGGTTACCCGTTGGTAACCGGTCCTGCACGTCAAACACCTCATGCCATGGGAAGCTTCGCCAACAAGCGAAACCGGACGATATGCCGTGAAACAGCACATGCTGAATTTTCCTGCTGAATGGGGCGATAGAAGGGCAGGAAAACCATGAGGATGTGCTTTGCAGCATTTTGCGCGTTCGGACCTCAGCTGAGGTCGTGCAGGTCCTTGCCGAGCGGAGCGGTCAAGCGGAAGTCTGAAAACCGGACCGCCAGTCCTGCCCGTTCCGGGGTGCAGCACATTGGGCCGACCAGGTAGGCTTCCGCTTTTGGAAATGGCGCAAGACGAAGCAGCGGCCAAGTGTGCCCATCATGGGATGACTGCAGACGCAGGACACCGTCCGCCACGGTTGCCCGGATATGAAAGTCGCGGGCGTCGTGCTCATAAGGACCGGTCGCCCAATCCGAACGCCCATCGGTCAGCACGCTCGAGAGCATCGCCCGGCCGTCCGATAGTTCGATGCCTGCTTTGACCCAGCGACGCTCGTCAATCCGCACCATCAGTCCGGCCTGGTCGTAGAGCGTCTCATAGTTGGCTCGAACCCGAAGTTGCGCGGTGAAAGCGCTGGCGGTGCAAATGCCGAAGAAGTGGCCGCTGTCACGCGTGAAACCATAGTGGGTTTCGCGCCAGAAATCGCTGCCGGCACTGGTTTCCACCACCAAGTCCTCGCCCTCCCAGGACCAGCTTTTGGGCTCGTTCAGCCATATGCCGTCTTTCATTTCGAGTGTCCTCAAGTCTTTGGAGATGTGAAGATGGCATGCGCCATTTATGGCGAAGTTTTTGCCTGTCCGGTTGCGATATATAGCGCGGCAGCCCGGTTGCAATCGCGTCGCGCAGACGAATGCTTTCGTGCGGTCAGTCGTCCTGCTTTATTCTGCCGCTTCCGTTGATTTCGGATTTGCGCAAGGTTGGGTGACCGGAGAGCCTGACATTGCCGCTTCCATTAAGCGAGACCTCCGCGTCAACGGAGGCCTTGATTTCAGCATCGCCACTGCCGTTTATTTTCACGGCGGCCGACTTTGCCTCAAGACCATTCGTTTGGGCACTTCCGGAGCCGGCGATTGTCAGCGCCAGTTTTTCGACTTTTCCGGTCGCGTTCACGCTGCCGCTGCCATTTATGGTAACGTCCAACTTAGGCTGGTCGATCTCCGAGAGGCTCATTTCGCCCGAACCCATCAGCTTCCAATTGGAAATTGGTGGACCTGAGATAGTGACCTGAAACGAGGAGCTCCCTGAGTTGCTATTGCATTCCATGGTCAGTCGGTCGCCCTCGAATTTGACATTGCCGAGGATCGCAGGGTCGCCTGTCACGATCGCCTGAGCTTCGCCCCCTGGCTGGTAATGTATCGAGGCGGGGAGATCGATTGTCAGATGATCGGTAGGCTTGAAGGGAAGGACGAGCTGATCTCCCAAGGGTGGAGAATCGGCGCAGCTTCCGCTCTGCCGATCAAGGACATTTGCCACCTCGAGCCAGGCAGGACGCCCTGAAAGGGCTTTGCCCATGGACAGCAGAGCAACTGCTCCGAGAATGCCCGTTAAGGCAACGATCTTCAATGCACGCGTCATTCTTCAATCTCCCTCAACTGCCTGACAAGTCTGTTGCGATTTAGTTTGCTGTCTGGATGAGCTGGAAATGAAGCCGCACATAGCGTCCCAGAATGCGGATGGCTGCGCCGGCGCATAAGAGCAGCAAGGCAAAGCCGCCAATCGATCCACTGAGCAAACCGGCGCCCGTGAAGAATTCGGCAAAGCCGGCCGTGCCGTAGCTCAGGACCAGGGTTTTGAAGAGGACTGCAATCCCCGCAACGCCGATGCCGAAAAGCGCAGCCGCAAGCCCAAATGCGACGGCGACCAGTGCGATGAAGACCGGCAGCAGGAAGAGGAAATCGAAAATCGTCAGCCCTGCCAAAGCGAGCATGGCAACCCTAAGGTTCGAAAGGCTCCATCTGGCTTCAAATTGCCGCAAGCCTGCATCAGCCTTCAATTCGCGGGCGATGCGGGCAGGATCGCCCAAGGCCGCGGCGGCCTGCTCTTCGCTGCGCCCCGAAGCTGCGGCATCCACGAAATGGGCCTGGTAATCGGCTAAAATTTCCTCGATCTCGCGCGGCGGCAGCCCGGTCAGTCCCTGTCTCAGCATGCGTAAAAATGCATCTTTCGTCATGACGGGTCCTTCAAAAGTGCTTCTACGGCGCTTGAGAAACTGCGCCAGTCATTTCTATGTGCTTCAAATATTGCGTGGCCGGCTGGGGTCAGCCGATAATATTTTCGCGGCGGCCCGCTCTGCGATTCAACAAGTCGCGTTGCCACCAGGCCATCATTCTGCATCCGGCGCATCAGCGGGTAAATCGTGCCCTCACCCATGCCGACAGCCTCGGCAAGCGTGCTGGCGATTTCATAGCCGTAGCTTTCGCCGCGCGAGAGAACTGCGAGCACGCAAAGATCTAGGGCGCCCTTGCGTAACTGGATCTGTATGGAGTCGGCCATGCTCGCTTCTTTCGTTTTATCTCGTATAAAGCAAGGTACCTTTTAATGCAAGGTACCGTGTATAACTTTGTTCTTGGATGGCATCGTGGCCGTTGAACGTGAATGCATTAGATCGGGGATTTAGAGGGGAGGGGCGCGCGAGCTCTTGGTGCCTACAGCAAGCAAAGCCCGCCCAGGCGAGCAATCTGGTCGGGACTGTCCTGAAATAATGCGCCCCCGCAAAAGCAGTCCGCTCTTCTCGCGAGTTCAGTCCTGTTCGACGGTGACCTTGCCGCTCAGTTTTTCGGCAATGGTGTGGATGCGCGAGGTTACTTCATTAAGAGCCACAGCAAGATTTTCTTCCGTGCGTGCGGTCGCGGCAGTGATCGTTTCGCGGCTCGCCTTCAGCGTATCGAGTTCCTTCTCCAGACTGGAGATCTTGCGGGTCATTTCGGAGAGCTCGTCCATGATCATGATCCCGGACATGACCGTAATCCTGAGGTCGCCGATTTCACCGAACTGACTTTTCAGGTGGCTGACATAGGCATCGAAGCGCGTGGCGAGATCGATCAGATGTTGTTCCTGACCTTCTTCGCAGGCCATCCGATAGGCCTTGCCATCGATCGTTACTGTCACCTGCGCCATGCTTCACGCGTCTCCAAGACTATATCAGCGGTCCAGAACGGCCCTGATGGTTTCCATGGCCGTCACCAGCCGACGCGAAACTTCGCGATTGACTTCCTCGAGACGATTGGCCCGAAACTCTGCCTGATCGAGCTCCTGTGCGAGTTTGGAGCGGTCGGCGTGGATCTGACGCACCTCAATCTCGACATCGCCCTGCTCGCGCTGACGTTCAAGCCGCATGTCCACGGCATTTTCAAGGCTCGACAGCGCTTTGTTCAGCTCGCTAAGCGCCATTTCCAAACTATTGCCACTGGGCGTCATGTCTCTCCGGCTTTCGGCTCGGGGCATCCGGCGAATCGGCCCGAATGATCCAAATTCGACATCGTCAAGATATGCGTTCAGCAGAACGCGCGTCAATAAAGTCTGGCGCATTGCAGCACACTGAAAAGGCCGTAATCTGTGGATGAAGCTATTTGTTTACCATAGCGTTTATTTTGCGCTTTTGTTCAACCGGACATGCAAATGTCAAAAAAATAGCGCAAGAGGGGTCAAGTGACGGTCGCATTTATTGACTTGGCCGTTCCAACTGCTATTTCTCGGCACGCTCTCATCGATGGCCTCCCGCGAGCCTTGGGGCCATCCCCAGTCACTCGGAACACCGTGGACAAAGCCATGACCTCACCCGAACAAAATGACCGGATGGCACATGCAATCCGTTTCCTCGCCATGGATGCCGTCGAAAAGGCAAATTCCGGACATCCCGGCCTTCCTATGGGTATGGCGGATGTTGCGACCGTCCTTTTCACGAAGTACCTGAAATTCGATCCGACCAATCCTCACTGGCCGAACCGCGACCGTTTCATCCTGTCGGCTGGTCACGGCTCCATGCTGCTTTATTCGCTCCTTTATCTTACCGGCTATCCGGACATGACGATCAAGGATATCGAGAATTTCCGTCAGCTCGGTTCCAAGACCGCCGGCCATCCGGAATACGGCCACGCCACCGGCATCGAGACGACAACCGGCCCGCTCGGCCAGGGCATCGGCAATTCCGTCGGCTTTGCGCTTGCTGAGCGCAAGCTGCGCGACGAGTTCGGCGCGGATGTCATGGATCACTATACCTATGTCATCGCCGGCGACGGATGCTTGATGGAAGGCATCAGCCAGGAAGCCATTGCGCTTGCCGGACACCTGAAGCTCAACAAGCTGATCGTCTTCTGGGACAACAATTCGATCACCATCGATGGCTCCACCTCGCTGTCGGATTCGACGGACCAGATCGCGCGCTTCAAGGCGGTTCACTGGAACACGATCGAGATCGACGGTCACGACCAGGCGGCAATCGGTGCTGCCATCGAGCAGGCTCAGAAGTCGGACCGTCCGACGCTCATCGCCTGCAAGACGGTCATCGGCTTCGGTGCGCCGAACAAGCAGGGCACGCACAAGGTCCACGGCAGCCCGCTCGGCGCTGAGGAAATTGCAGCAACCCGCAAGGCGCTTGGCTGGAGCTATGAGCCTTTCGTTGTTCCGAACGACGTCCTTGACGCTTGGCGCGCTGCTGGCAGCCGCTCCAAGGACGAAGTCGCTGCCTGGCAGGGACGTCTCGATAAGCATGCCTCCAAGGCCGAATTCGAACGCCGCTTTGCTGGCGATCTGCCTACAAACTTTGATGCTGCCATCGCAGACTACAAGAAGAAGCTGGCCGAAACCAAGCCGACGGTCGCGACCCGCAAGGCTTCGGAAGACGCGCTTGAAGTCATCAACGGCATCCTGCCGGAGACGATTGGCGGTTCAGCCGACCTGACGCCATCCAACAACACCAAGACCAGCCAAATGAAGTCGATCACGCCGGTCGATTTCTCAGGCCGCTACATGCATTACGGGATCCGTGAGCATGGTATGGCTGCGGCTATGAACGGTTTGTCGCTGCATGGCGGTCTGATCCCCTACGGCGGCGGCTTCCTGATCTTCTCGGATTATTGCCGTCCGTCGATCCGTCTTGCCAGTTTGATGGGTATTCGCGTCATTCACGTGCTGACGCACGATTCGATCGGCCTTGGCGAAGATGGCCCGACGCACCAGCCAGTCGAGCAGATCGCAGCGCTGCGCGCCATTCCGAATCTGATGATGTTCCGTCCCGCCGACGCGACAGAAACGGCTGAATGCTGGCAGATCGCGCTCAAGCACAAGGACCGTCCGTCAGGGCTTGCGCTGACCCGCCAGAACCTTGCGCCGGCTCGCACCGAATACAGCGAAAAGAACCTGTGCGAGCAGGGTGCTTATACGCTGGTCGGTTCTGCCGATGCCAAGGTCACTATTTTTGCTTCCGGCTCGGAAGTGGAAATCGCGATGGCGGCCCGCCAGACCCTGGAAGGCAAGGGCGTTTCGGTCCGTGTCGTCTCCGTGCCTTGCACCGAACTCTTCTTCGAGCAGCCGGAAGCCTACCGCAAGGAAGTGCTCGGCAATTCGCCGGTGAAGATTGCGGTTGAAGCAGCGGTGCGCGAAGGCTGGGACGCCTTCATCGGACCCGAAGGCGCGTTCGTCGGTATGAAGAGCTTCGGTGCGTCCGGTCCTTACAAGGAGCTGTACAAGCACTTCGGCATTACGGCAGAAGCCGTTGTCGCCGCCGCGGAAGCCAAGCTCTGATCCTGGTCGGCGGCGCTTGTAAAAGGCGCCGCCGAGCCCGCTTCGGGTCTGTCTATCGGCCACCACCGCTTCTGCACTATTAGCAATGAAACGAAGATCATCGACCCTGTTGCGAGCACCGCGTCTTAGGCATAGAAGGCTTCAGGCGCGATCGAGGGCGATGGAGAGCGGTACGTTGCTTGATAGCGATGTGTGCTCGGTGGATGAAATTGAACGGGGCGCTGCCGGCGCTCCTTAGAAAGAAACAGCGGGCTTTCGATCGTATCCGGTCGATGCCTGCCAAATCGGGAGTGAATGCTTATGACAGTCAAGGTAGCCATCAACGGTTTCGGCCGCATCGGCCGCAACGTCCTGCGCGCCATCGTCGAATCCGGCCGCACGGATATCGAGGTCGTTGCGATCAACGATCTCGGTCCGGTTGAGACCAACGCCCATCTTCTGCGTTACGATTCCATCCACGGCCGTTTTCCTGCGGAAGTGAAAGTCGAAGGCGACAGCCTGATCGTCAACAACGGCAAGCCGATCAAGGTGACGGCCGTAAAGGATCCCGCAACCCTGCCGCACAAGGACCTCGGCGTCGATATCGCGATGGAATGCACCGGTATCTTCACCGCCCGCGATAAAGCTGCTGCCCACCTGACAGCCGGCGCCAAGCGCGTTATTGTTTCGGCACCTGCCGATGGCGCAGATCTTACCGTCGTTTATGGCGTTAACCACGACAAGCTGACGAAGGACCATCAGGTCATTTCGAACGCTTCGTGCACGACGAACTGCCTCGTTCCCGTGGTGAAGGTTCTGAACGATCTCATCGGCGTTGATCATGGTTTCATGACCACGATCCATTCCTACACCAACGACCAGCCGTCGCTCGACCAGATGCACAAGGACCTTTACCGCGCCCGTGCTGCGGCCTTGTCGATGATCCCGACGTCAACGGGTGCTGCCAAGGCCGTCGGTCTCGTTCTTCCGGAACTCAAGGGCAAGCTCGATGGATCCTCGATCCGCGTTCCGACCCCGAACGTTTCGGTTGTCGACCTGAAGTTCGTTGCCAAGCGCGCAACGACGACGCAGGAAATCAACGAGGCGATCAAGGCTGCTGCGAACGGTCCTTTGAAAGGCATTCTCGGCTACACGGAAGAGCCGCTCGTCTCGCGTGACTTCAACCATGACAGCCATTCCTCGATCTTCGCAATCGACCAGACGAAGGTCATGGAAGGCACGTTCGTGCGCATCCTGACCTGGTATGACAACGAATGGGGCTTCTCGAACCGCATGGCCGATACGGCTGTGGCTTTCGCAAAGCTCATCTAATCGCAACGATTTGATCGTTCGACGCGGCCCGCCTCGTGCGGGCCGTTTGTGTTTTTCTCCGGTCTTTGACGCGACAGAGGATTATTTCGCATGAGGGCGGCATGGCCACTGGCGCAAGGCACCGAACCTGCCTATATTTCGTTTGCGGTCTGCGCTTCCCGACAGGAACAAATGAATCCTCGGGGCCATACCCGATCCTTAGGGAGCTGTCCCTGTCCGGGCTCGTGGGCTTGGACATACGGCGCCCACCTACTTCAGTAGGCGCCCAGGATCGATAGTTTCCATCGGTTGGGTGGACCGCACCTCTCTCCTGCAAAAAAATTTCCTGTCTCACCGCTGTTGTCGCGGAACGGGATGCCGTGGAATGCGAATATCGCCTCTTTGTGACGCAGACGTCGCTTGCCTGTGACAGTCGTGGTGCTATGTGTGGACATACATCCCAATCTGGATCGCAGGAGAAGTTTTATGCAACTTGGTATGGTTGGCTTGGGCCGCATGGGCGCGAACATGGTTCAAAGGCTGATGCGCGACGGGCATGAGTGCGTCGTTTATGACGCCCGGCAGGCCAGCGTTGACGAATTGGCAGGGAAAGGCGCAACCGGCGCCACCTCTCTTGAGGAGTTCGTCTCCAAGCTGTCGCGTCCGCGCGCCGTCTGGCTGATGCTGCCGGCTGCAATCACCGATAAGATCATCGAAACGATCGTGCCGCTGCTCGACAAGGACGATATTATCATCGATGGCGGTAATTCTTACTATCACGATGATATTCGCCGCGGAAAAGAACTCTCGAGCAAAGGCATTCATTACGTCGATGTCGGCACTAGCGGTGGCGTCTTCGGTCTTGAGCGCGGCTATTGCCTGATGATCGGCGGCGAAAAGCCGATCGTGGAATCGCTGTATCCGATCTTCGCCACCCTTGCACCGGGAATCGATGCAGCTCCCGTGTCTGCCCATCGTCAGCCGAGCGACAAGAGCACGGCCGAGCAAGGCTATCTGCATTGCGGTCCGCACGGTGCCGGCCACTTCGTCAAGATGGTCCATAACGGCATCGAATACGGCTTGATGGCGGCCTACGCCGAAGGCTTCAATATCCTGAAACATGCCAATATCGGCGCGAAGGATCATGAAGTGGACGCCGAAACAGCGCCAATCGCCCATCCCGAGCATTACCAATACGATCTCGCACTGCCCGATATTGCCGAGTTGTGGCGTCGCGGCAGCGTCATCACCTCTTGGCTTCTCGACTTGACGGCGGACGCCCTGCATGGCGATGCCGGTCTCAGCCAATATGCCGGCCGTGTTTCGGATTCCGGCGAAGGCCGTTGGACCATCATGGCTGCCATCGATGAAAGCGTGCCGACGCCGGTTCTGTCGGCCGCCCTATTCGGGCGATTCACCTCGCGCGATCAGGACGAGTTTGCCAATAAGGTTCTGTCGGCCATGCGCGCCGGCTTCGGCGGCCACGTGGAAAAGCCCAAGGCGTAAATCACAGGCCGCGCCGCAACGATAATAACTGCGTCGCACCAGAGTGGGCTGTTCAGGCGGCCCACTTTTCTTTCTGATCAGATCACTCTGAAAGCTTGTTCGGCTCAAGATCGTCCGATGAAATCCTTTTAAAATCTCGGAAGCCTTTTCCCGTGAAGGGAAGCATCGAGATTGCCAAGTAAAGTGTTCCAGCTGCGAACAAGCCGCCGCGAAGTCCTAACAGCGTGATCGCGGCGGCTCCAACCAATCCGCCGAACGGTAACAACGCCCAGATCAATGCTGACGTCAGGGCAGTGACCCGACCCAGGAGATGTTTGGGAATATGCTCGAAAATCACTGCGGACAGGATAGGGTTGAGAAATCCCGAGGCAAAGCCGGCAATTGCGAAAGTCGTGATGAGCATCGGCAGGATGGCAGTAGCGGCAACCAGGTAAAAGCGTGGGAACCCGGCGAGCAAGAAAGCGATGATGTAGACGGGAAGACGCGGCAAACGTTCCCCCGTCAGGGCGGCAATCGTCGCGCCCACGATCGAGCAACCCGAGAAGGTGGCCAATAAAATCCCAAGTACCTGCGGGCCATGGCCGGATGTCTTTATCCAAGTCGGCAGGAAAACCGCGCCAAAGCCCTGATCGAGAAGATTGGCCAAACCGACCATGATCGTGATGGCGACCAAAACCTTGTCAGCGTGCAGAAACCTCCAGCCGTCCAGCAGCTCGTTCCCATAGGCGAGAAATCCTGCGACGACGCGACGCGCTGAGGTGGATGCGGGTATGCCGAACTGCACGATAGCGGCGGCAATGGCCAAGGCTGCGCCGTTGGCGGCCAGGGAAAGCGCGGGTCCGAGCGAAGCAATCAGAAGACCGGAAGTGGCCGCTCCCAAGGTCGAGGCAAGTCGCTCGACTGCCGTTATCGTGCCGGTTACACGCTCGATGGGAAAGGCGCCAATCGCCGCGATGTCAGGAACCATGGCTTGTTTTGCCGCATCAGCTGGGCCGCGGAGCGCGCCTAAGACGAAAACGATCGGGAGAAGCATCGGTATCGTCAGGCTATCCGCGAGGTGAAGTGCCGGGATCAATGCCAGAACGACCGCCGACAGCCAGTCGCATCGAGTCGCGATCCGTTTCGGCTGAAGCCGGTCGATGAGAGGTCCGCTCAGTGCCTTCACCAGGACGTAAGGCAGCATCTCTGCCATGCCCACAATCCCGGTCCAAAGAGGACTTTGGGTTTGTGTCAGGACAAGCCAAGGGATGGCGATAGTCGAAAGGCGCGTTCCTGCAGAGGATAGTAAACTGGCTGACGTGAGAGCGACGAAGGGACGGCGCCACGTCATCACTCACCTTTATCAGGCGTTTTCATCACGCGACCAGGATAAGGGAAGGCGTGCAGCATAACCGTTACGGGAGCCATGCCGGCGGGCAGCGGTTGTCCAAGTGGTGGCGCGGTTCGCATTTCCTCGAGGATGAGACCCATGATGGCATCCTTCAGTCGCTCGGCCCGCTCCGGTGAGAGTACAAGAATGAAGTCGCTCACAGTACTTGCCCTGCGCCAAGCGTCAGGAAGGTGGGGATACTCAGCGACCGCTTGCCGTAATTGATCGACCTGCAATGCATGCGCCATCTGCGTGAAGGCAAGACTGGCCTCCAATTTTTCCGGTGCGGCGGCATCGTCCGGCACGGAGGTGAGTTCATGTCTTGCCTTCCACCAGCGATCGCGACGCGACGAGGTGGGAAGTTCTTCGATAAAGCCGAAGCGGGCAAGCTGCCTCAGGTGATAGCTCGTTGCTCCGCTGTTTAGTCCCAGCTGAGCAGCGAGCTGCGTGGCCGTCGCCGGGCCATCGACGCGCAGGATGGCGAGCATCTTGAGGCGCTCAGGGTGAGTGAGCGCCTTCAATGCAACCGGATCGGGACAAACTTGCTCGATTTCGCGGGTTGCGGTTTCACGGTTGTCCAGCTTCTTCATATAGAAACGATAGGACCGCAAAGAAAGTTTTGCAAAGATTTATTTGTAAAATAATTGTGCGAGATCGCTGGCTGTTATCGATTCCCGATGACGATGCGCAGAAAGGTTAAAAGTCGTTCTGTCTGATGCGGCGAGCGCTAAGGGCGACTGGAGCGACGGCAAGGAGCGATCAGCGCTGACGTTTTTGCCGTCGCGGCGTTTGTTCCAGCAAAGTCGGGAGGAGACGCAGCAGAGGTTCCGGCTTAAGCCGTCGGTGGAGAGATATCGATGCCTGTCATCGACGAGATTATCGGCTCGATCGTTACAGGGAATTTGACGGAGCGGGCAATGAAGCACATGTCATGTGCTGTGTGGTGAAGTTCTTCCGCCTTTGCTCGATCTGACGCCGCGGAGATCTCGATCTTTGGACGGAGCGTGACACTGGTGAACTGGCCGGCGCCGCTGCTCTCCTCGGCCATGACGCCCTCGGCTTCATCCTCGTAGGAGAGGACGGTAACGCCGGCATCGGCGCAAAGCCCGAGATACCAGAGTTTATGACAGGCCGATAGGGAAGCGACCAGGAGCTCTTCCGGGTTCCAGCGCGTCGGATCGCCGCGAAAGCTCGGATCGGAAGAGCCTAGAATAGCCGGTTTCGTGTCAGCCTTGATTTCATGATCCCGTCGGTAGCTACGATGGCTTTTCGTGCCTACGCCATCGTTGCCCGTCCACGTGACGCTGACCAAATAGCGATGCGTTCTTTCACCCATGCCTTCTTCCCTCGTCGACGCCAGTCAGCATGGCGCCGCGCATGTCGATTGGTTCCAGCACTGTCGGCACTACCAGGAGAAGCGCTCGAACCGGTCATCGCTGAGAGCGCGGATCACGCAGTTGCGGCCGAGTTCCTTGGCTTTGTAAAGAGCCTTGTCACCGCGGCTCATGACCTGAGAGAGCGTCTCGTTGGGAAGCGCCTCGCTGACGCCGAAGCTGCAGGTGATCTCGCCGCGCTCCAGCGGACGAACCGTCATTGATTCAAAAGCCTTGCGCAGACGCTGAGCAATGCCAGCCGCCCTTACGCTCGGTGTCCGAGGCAAGATGACGCAGAATTCTTCGCCGCCGATGCGCGCCGACAAATCATAGGGTCTCAGGCAGTCCGATAGAATTTCGCCAACTTCCATGAGAACCTGATCCCCGACGCCATGGCCGTGGGTGTCGTTAATTCTCTTGAAGAAGTCGATATCGAAGACAAGCACCGACATCGGTTCGCGCATCCGGAAAGCGCGTGCCTGCTCTATGGGAAAGCGCTCCATCAGCCAGCGACGATTGCGCAATCCTGTCAAAGGATCCGTCATCACTTCATGACGCAGCTTTTTCGTCATGGCATCGACTTGCGAAACCATAGACATCACTGCCGATGTGAGAACACCGATCTCATCTTGGCGCTTGGTCTTTACGACCTGCAGCGTATTGTCGGCTTGATATCGCTTTACCGCGGCTGTGAGCTCTTTCAGCGGATAAATCAGCCTCCACAATGCAAAAAGGCACAGTCCGGTGCCGATCAGCGTGGCCGCCAAAATCACGACGAATGTTCGCGTCGCGTCGGCGGTAAAGCCAGCCGCAAGATAGACGATGAGCGCCAGAAGCGGCACGTGCATGGCCAAAAAAGCCATAACAAAAACTTTGAAGATCAGCGATCTTCGAAACAGACCCAGCACTGTCGCTCCTTCGTAATCATTACGCAGGCTCCGCCAAGGAGCCCGGGGGCGGGTGAGAACCTATGTAGCATCAGTAATTACTTCCTTAAGGTAGTATATAGAACTTTAACGATCTCATGTACTATCCACAAGGTGTATCCTTGACCCGTCAGATAAAATCTTGGCGCACGCAAATGCGCAAAGAAAGTTTTGTTTTAAAAACCTTGCAAATCCAGATCTGAAGCAGCAATCGCAACCACAGGATTGATCGCGAACATCATATTGCTTCGGATGGAGGGGAATCAGCAAAGCACTTTACTAAAGCATACAGCGTCTTCCCTGCCTCGATAAGGGCCATAATTCTCGATTTTTGTGTAATTGTGCGCCATATAAAAGCGCACGGCCCTCTCGTTGATACGACGCGTTTCCAGCCAGATTTGCAAGTAACCGCGTTTCCTTGCACGATCTTCCAACGCATGCAGAAGCCGAGCGCCGGTTCCGCATCCTCTGTGCAGGGAAAACATTCTTTTCAGCTCGCAAACATCCTTCGATATCGGCCGAAAACCGCCGCAGCCTACAGCCTCGTCGCCGCGCATGGCGAGGAGAAACATAGCATCAGGGTTGTCAAAGTCGGTGAGGGCAGCATTTGCGCTTCCCGAGCTCCCCGTGATCGATTTGAGACTCTGGTTGAGCGCTTCGACGAGAAGAAGGGCGCGTTCGTCTCGAGATGGTGTCTCGACACCGACAAAACTTAAGTGCGGCTTTTCTTGTAAAACGTGCATGGTGTGCTGGCTGCGTCTTTCGCGGGCATTTCGGGCAATGAATTAATGAATTGGTGACAAACTCCTTCATGCCCAAATGGGACAAAAAGGTGACGATCGGCAAGTCACTGTCCAGCATCTGACGATGTTTTCTATCCTTTTGCCGTGCGGGCCGCACCGGCCGCTTTTCTTTCCTGTCCGGGCGGATATGGTGCCGCAGGGCATTTGGTTGGAGATCGGATATGGGGCGAGGAACAGGCGCGGCAGGGGGTTTTGCCTGGTTGTTTGGTGTGTTGATGCTGGTTGTCGCATCTGCGCAAGGCGCGGCAGCCCAGGCACCCACGGATAACGCTGGCGCGCCGGTCACTCCACCGCCTGAGGTGCATCAGCTCATGGAGCTCATGCAAAGTCCGGCCGTCAAGGAATGGATGAACTCAAAGCAGGCGCAGACGAATGATGCGGCGGCAGAAAGCCCCAATCAGATGTCGATCCTGTCGAACTTGATCAACCATGTCCGGCGCCATGTCACCTGGGTCGCGGGCGCGGCGGAAGGCCTGCCAGACGAGGCGGATGCGGCCGCCGGCCGGTTTGAAGCTGATATCGGTGGCGATGGGAGCGCTGCGCCGCTTTGGAAACTGCTTATCTTCGTCGCTTGCGGCCCGATGGCCGAGGTGTCGTTTCGCAGCTTGTCAAAGCTTCGCGGCAGGTCGTCTCGGGGCGACCAGGCGCCCCGAAATGCCGTCCATACGCTTTTTAGGCGGCTTGTGCCTCCGACCATCTTCGCAATTGCAACGCTGATACCACTTCTCGCCTTCAGCTTTCCTCCCTTAACGCAAGCTCTTGCTATTGCCATCGCCATTGCCTCTATCACGTCGCGCTTCGTTCTTGCCCTTGGCAAACTCCTGGTGCTCTTGATCACTTTGCCTGTCGGCGGGGATGGCAAGCGGCCAAGGCCGAAGGTCGTTTACTTCTGGTTTCGCCGGGCGGCCGTGTTCATCGTCTATTTTGCGGCCGGCTGGGCCTTTCTTCAGATACTGCCGCCACTCGGATTCTCGAAAGCCTCGTTACTGTCAGTCGCCTATTTCCTCGGGATCGGGCTTTTGATGATTGCTATCGAAGCGATCTGCTCGCGACCGGCCCAAGAAGGCGCGCGACGCAGCAGCGCCGTCACGTGGCTCTTAAGCTTTTATTGCATGTTGCTCTGGGGTTTATGGGTGGCCGGTTTCAATTGGCTGCTTTGGCTCGGCATCTATGCGCTGATCTTGCCCTACGTCCTGTCGGTCGCGACCTATGCCGTTCGCGCACTGCACCGTGCCGAGGCGGGCTTCCTCGCCCGCCGTCCAATCGCAGCAGTCTTGCTCGATCGCGGCGTGCGCGCCGCGATCATCACAGTGGCGGCCCTCTGGATGGGCTATATACTCGGGCTCGGCGCCGCGACGATGATGACCCCGCAAACGCCGCTATCGCATCTTCTGCGTGGCATCATCGGCGGTATCGTCGTGCTTCTGGCGGCAGATTTCGTCTGGCATGTGATCAAGACGGGGATCGACGTAAAGCTCAGCGAATCCCCGCTGACCGGTGATATAGGTGACGAGGAGAGGGCAAGGCGCGCGCGCATTCAAACGCTACTGCCGATCTTTCGCAACATCAGCGGTGTCGTGATCGCCATTATTGCGGGCATGATGGTCCTTTCCGGAATGGGCATTGAGATCGGACCTTTGATCGCCGGTGCCGGTATCGTCGGTGTGGCAGTCGGCTTTGGTGCGCAGACGGTCGTCAAGGATGTCATCAGCGGGATATTCTACCTCTGGGACGATGCTTTCAGGATCGGGGAATATATCGAAAGCGGGAACCACAAAGGCGTCGTCGAGGCCTTTAGTCTGAGGTCTGTTAAGCTGCGCCATCATCGCGGTCCTTTAACAACCGTGCCGTTCGGCTCACTCGGTGCGGTGCGCAATCTCAATCGCGACTGGACGATCGACAAGATCACCTTGCGCGTTCCCTACGAAACCGATCTTGTCCTGATGAAGAAGTTGATCAAGCAGATCGGTCAACAGCTTCTCGAAGACCCCGATTTTGGGCCGAATATTATCGAAACGCTCAAGATGAAGGGCGTCGAGGATTTCGGGGAATTTGCAATCGTGGTGCGGCTTTCCATGATGACGAAACCCGGTACACAGTTTGTGATTCGCCGGACGGCACTCGCGCTGATCCGCAACGCGTTTCGCGACAATGGCATTGCCTTTGCGGTCCCGACCGTTCAGGTGGCTGGCGCAGAGCATAGGGATGCCGACGCGCTTTCCGTCGCGGCACGCTTTGCGGCCGAGTCCGGGGCGCGTGGGGAAACGGCAGCCTGATTCTTCGCCCTGTCGAAAGGCAAGAAAAACACCGCGAACGATCAGCAAGCTTCAAAATTGCCCCAATTGCAGATGAAGGAAACGCCGCTGCCTATTCGGCGATGTACTCTTTGTTGTTCAGTCGGTATTCACGCGCGTGTTTTAGGGTTGCGTATAGTGTTCGCCTAGTTCTTAAAGCGAGATCAGTTTAAGGCATGCGACGGGGCTAGGAAGTTTCAATACATCGCGTCTGGCGATGTCGGACGAATGACGTTCACATGTCGATGCGATAGTGCGAACAGATAAACTATGATGGAACAGGAATGTCGGGGCAGGACCATCTGATTGATGCGGAAGAGACCGAGCGCTTCTCGGTCGTTGGACTTATCAGGCGCTACCGAACGCCATTGACGGCTTTGGTGACGCTTGCGATCTTCTGCTTCGTCGCCTTTGCAATCGATCGGCTGACCGATGAGGTTCGCTACGACGATGTCGTTCAGGCTTTGGCCGATACCAGCGTTCTTTCGATTCTGCTGGCAATCCTGTTCACCGGCTTGAGCTTTGTGGCACTCGCCTTCTATGATTTCAATGCCATCGAGTACGTTGGAGCAAAGCTCCGTTTCCCACAGGTCGCGGTCACCGCTTTCAGCGCCTATGCCGTTGGCAATACAGCTGGCTTCGGACCGCTGTCGGGCGGCGCTATCCGCTATCGCGCCTATTCCAGGCTGGGCATGTCGCCGGAGGACATCGGCCGCGTCATCGCCTTCGTAACACTGTCGTTCGGGCTTGGCCTGGCATGCGTCGCCGCGATAGCCCTGCTGGTCATTGCCGACCAGATAGGTCCGCTGGTGGGCATCTCCTCATTCTGGCTGCGCATCATCGCTATCGCGATCTTGGGTGTTTTCGGCCTGTTGCTGGTGGCCGGTCGCGGTGGAAGAGCCGTGTCCGTAGGGCCGGTTACCGTACGCCTGCCGGACTCGCGCACCTGGTCGCGTCAGTTCCTTGTCAGCGCGCTCGATATCGCTGCCTCCGCGACAGTGCTTTACGTTCTCTTGCCGCCGACCGCGATCGGCTGGCCGGTGTTTCTTGCGATCTATTCGATTGCGGTCGGTCTCGGCGTCCTCAGTCATGTGCCGGCGGGACTTGGCGTCTTCGAGACGATCATCATCGCGTCGCTCGGCAGTTCGGTGAATATCGACGCGGTCCTCGGTTCGCTGGTCCTTTACCGCCTGATTTACAACGTCTTGCCGCTGCTCGTTGCGGTGGTCGCCGTTTCCGCAGCGGAATTGCGCCGGTTTGCTAGCCATCCCCTAGCCGCCGAAATCAGGCGGATCGGCGTGCGGTTGATGCCGCAGCTCCTGTCGGCCTTCGCCCTTCTTCTCGGCGTCATGCTGATTTTTTCGAGCGTCACGCCCACCCCCGACGAGAACCTTGAAATTCTCGCGACCTTCCTGCCGCTGCCGGTTGTCGAAAGCGCGCATTTCTTTGCCAGCGTGATGGGTCTTGCGCTCGTCGTTGCAGCGCGCGGCATCGGCCAGCGTCTCGACGGTGCCTGGTGGGTTTCCATTACGGCCTCCGCTGCAGCGCTCGCGCTTTCGATCATCAAGGCGATCGCGCTGGTCGAAGCGATCTTCCTCGGCATTCTGATCTTCGGCCTTTTCATTAACCGCAAGCGATTTCGCCGCAGGGCCTCGCTGATTGCCCAGCCGCTGACGGCCTCCTGGCTGCTCGCCCTTGCCGTGATCTGCATCGGCGCCTTCGTCATTCTGCTCTTCGTCTATCGCGATGTCGATTACACCAATGCGCTTTGGTGGGACTTCGATTTCAGCGACGAGGCCCCACGCGGCCTGCGCGCCGTGCTCGGCATTACGCTTCTTTCGCTTGCCACCGCGATTTTCGCACTGCTGCGGCCCGCGACTGTTCGTCCGGCCATTGCGACCCAGGAAGATCTGGACCGTGCCGTCGATATCGTACGCAAGCAGCGTTTTGCGGACGCCAATCTGGTGCGCATGGGCGACAAGAGCATCATGTTCTCCGAAAAGGGCGATGCCTTCATCATGTATGGGCGACAGGGCCGCTCATGGATCGCGCTTTTCGATCCCGTAGGCGAGCGTGCTGCCTTCCCGGACCTCGTCTGGCAATTCGTCGAAGCGGCCCGTGCTGCCGGTTGCCGCGCTGTTTTCTATCAGATCTCACCTGTGCTTCTGCCTTACTGTGCAGATGCGGGTCTGCGTGCCTTCAAGCTCGGCGAGCTTGCGGTGGCCGATCTCTCGACCTTTGAAATGAAAGGCGGCAAGTGGGCAAACCTTCGTCAGACAGCAAGCCGCGCGCAGCGCGACGGTCTCGATTTCGAGGTTATTCCTCCTGAGGGCGTTCCCGCCGTCATGGATGCGCTCAAGGAAGTATCGGACGCTTGGCTTGCCGATCATAATGCCAAGGAAAAGGGCTTTTCGCTTGGCGCCTTCGATCCGGAATATCTGTCCTCGCAGCCGATCGGCGTTTTGAAGCGCGAAGGTCGTATCGTGGCTTTTGCCAATATTCTCGTCACCGACGCCAAGGACGAGGGGACGATCGATCTGATGCGGTTTTCGCCCGATGCGCCCAAGGGCTCGATGGATTTTCTGTTTGTGCGCATCATGGAATATCTTCGCGAAGAGGGCTTTGCGCATTTCAACCTTGGCATGGCGCCGCTATCGGGCATGTCCAAGCGCGAAACCGCCCCGGTCTGGGACCGCATCGGCAGCACCGTCTTCGAACACGGCGAGAGATTTTATAACTTCAAGGGCCTTCGTGCCTTCAAATCCAAATTTCATCCGCAATGGCAGCCGCGTTATCTTGCGGTGTCCGGTGGCGGCAATCCAGTGATCGCTCTGATGGATGCAACATTCCTTATCGGCGGTGGACTGAAAGGTGTGGTAAAGAAATGATCCGGAAAATTTTGATGACGGCAGCTTTTATGCTGTCGCTTGCCGTCCCGGCTGTATTCGCCGCCGAAGAAACAACCGATAAGTTTGAAACTGGGCTCATTCCTTCCCCGCATGTGTTCCTGCCAAGCGGGAAAGTGAAGGCGGCGATCGTGCTGTTTTCTGATTCCTCCGGTTGGAGCGATGCCGACAAGAAGCAGGCGAGCGATCTCGTGGATCAGGGTGCCGTCGTCATCGGCATCGACCTTGCGCAATATTTCGAGCAGATGCGCAAATATGACCTCAGCGAAAACGATGGCTGTATCTATCTGGTCTCGGATATTGAAGCGCTCAGCCAGCAGGTGCAGCGCGCGGCGGGCGACAATGTCAGCTACCAATTGCCGATTATCGCCGGCATCGGCGATGGTGGCTCGCTGGCTTTGACCATTGCGGCTCAAACACCGGATGCGACGATTGCAACGACACTCGCAGTCGATCCGACATCGGGTATTCCCGTCACGCAGCAATTCTGCACGCCGGCCAGCAAGATGACGGTCGGCGACCGGATGGTCTATGGTTTGAGCGACGGGCAGTTGCCGGACGATATTATCACCGTCTTCACACCTTCCGCGAGCAAGGATGGGCGCTCGCATGTCGAAGAGCTGAAGAAGGATCATCCCGATATCGACGTGCGCGAGTCCTCCAGCGATCCGCGTGCCGCGCTTGCCGAACAGCTTTCCAGCCTGATCGAAGATCTTGGCAATGCCGACAATGCGCTCGGCTTGCCGCTGACCATTCTCGATGCCAAGCCGAAATACGACACGCTGGCGATCATCTATTCCGGCGATGGTGGATGGCGCGATATCGACAAGGAAGTGGGAGCAGCACTGCAGAAGGATGGGATCCCCGTCATCGGGGTCGACTCGCTGCACTACTTCTGGTCTGAACGCAAGCCGCAGGAAACGGCTGACGATCTCGGCCGTATCATCGAGCTCTATCGCAAGCAATTCAAGGTTCGTCATGTCCTTCTAATCGGCTATTCCTTCGGCGCCGACATTTTGCCTGCCGCCTATTCGCGGCTTAAGCCTTCCTCGCAGGGCGCTGTGACGCAGATCTCGCTGCTTGGCCTGTCGCGTGAGGTCGATTACCAGATCTCGGTCATGGGCTGGCTCGGACAGAAGACATCGGGCAAGGGTGGCGATACGACTGAAGATCTCAAGAAGGTCGATCCGAAACTGGTGCAGTGCATTTACGGCACTGACGACGATGACGAAATCGTCTGCCCAGAAGTAAAGGCGAGCGGCGTGCAGGTTATCCCGCTGCCCGGCGATCACCACTTCGATGAGAATTATGAGCTGCTCGCGCAGAAGATCATCAACGGTTTGAAGGCCCGCCTTCAGGATTAGGATCGGTGTGTGGGGCAGAATTTCTCTGCCTCGAAACGCCTATATTCGAGCAGTGGAGGTGGATCTTCTTTCGCCCCGCTGCTCTTTCCATATCCTTGCGCTCGTCTGTGATGCGATTGTTTGCGTCAATGCATCAACTTGAATTCGTTCCATCCAAGTGCCGCTACATCGCCCTGTCGATGTCTTGCATCATCGGCGGTGATGAATTCATCGAGCTGGGGCGGCGGAACGCTAGTTCCAGACAACATCGCATGCACCTGGCCGCGATGATGCGTCTGATGCTGAAAGAGATGGGAAAGAACGTCCTCCACCCGCTCTGTCTGAATTCGCCCTGTTCTTTGCAGAGGCATGATTGAAGACAGCCGACTGATATCGAGATCTTCGCACAAAGCAATCAATCTGCAATCCACGTCCGCCTGTGCTTTTGTCAAATCGGCAATTGCATCGAAAGGCTCTTCCTGCGCCCAGGCTTTCGGGCCGAGCGTGCCGCCTTCCAAAGCATCGACATAAAACCAGTCGACCGTCACTATGTGATTGAGCGTTGCTTTGATGGATGGAAAGAAGCTGATCCGCGTTGCTTCAAATTCGCCAGGCAGGAGTTTCGAGCAGGCTTCATGCAAGCGATGATTGGCCAGCCTGTTGTTATAAGCCAGTTTGCGGAAACTGCGGCAGGGATCGAAAGCAGTCATCTGGGGTCTACTCGTTGATGTCCTCATGCGCTTGAGCATGCCGTCCATTGGTATCGAGGGACGATGATAGAGCAGATGAGGTGAAGCCCTCAAGAATGCTTGAGGGCTTATCATCGGTTGAGCTCACGACGTCTTGTGGACTTCCGATTTGCTTTTCAGTGCTTTGGCGCCATCCTTCTGCTTTACTAAAAAGGCAGGCTCCTCCTTGCTGGCCTTTCGCTTAATCTCGCTGCCTTTAATCTTGCGGGTAACGTCATCGGTGAATTTCTGCTCGACCTTGCCCTTGGCTTTGCCTTTGCCCCAGGACCATTCGACCTCGGTACCCTTATTGATCTCTGCCATTTTCGCTTCTCCCTTTGGTTGGGAGGACAACGGGCAGCTTTCGAAGGGGTTCCGTGCTTCTCAAAACCCCTTCGCGCCGACGCATGTTCGCAGCATCGTCGCTAAATCAGATGGCGTCGAGATCACCGTCCCGCCAAACAAGGTGGCGGGGTGTGGTGGGGAGGGTCTCAATCTCTTCTGCGATGAAGTAAGGGGGAATGTTGACTGCGCGCAATGCCGCGGTCGTTGCCGGTACCCATTTGAACTCAAGCTTGTGGCCGTCCTCAATGCGGTGGACGATGTCATGCGGTGCAAAAGGGAACTGCTCCGGGATATCCATGCGGTAGTAAAAACCGAGTTCGTGCCAGCGCCTGCGCTCATAGTCAAAGAAGTTTTCGACGATCCATAAAAGCGGGCCGACCTTAACAGTCACGCCGAGTTCTTCCATCATCTCACGCGCCAGGACATCCTGGGTGGGTTCGCCAATTTCGGCGCGTCCGCCCGGAAATGTCCAAAAAGGTTCGTGAACGGCGCGGTGGACGAGAACATGACCATCACGAAAACCAAGCCCTGCCACACGCATTTGAAAGATCCGGCGACCCGGATATTTCTTGCGGATGCGCAGATCCTTGCTCACGCGCTTTCCCCGAGCTCTAGGACCAGGATTTCCGGAGGAGACAGAAAGCGGATCGGTAGGCCCGAGCAGCCAAGACCGCCTGAAACGATGAGGTGTCGGCCGTCTTCCACCTTGTGGCCATAGACGTACCGCGAGCCGAAGCGCGAAGGCACGACCGGGGTCCAGCCAAAGAGATTGATCTGGCCGCCATGAGTATGGCCGGCCAGCGTCAATGAAACGCGTTGCGGCACTTCAGGAAAAATATCCGGTTCGTGGATGAGAAGGATAATCGGCGCACCGTCGGACACACCGGCGAGAGTGTGAGGCAGGTTATCCAGGCCAACGCTTCCGCTCCTGTCCTCCAGCCGGTACGCCCATTGGTCTTCAAGCCCGGCGATCCAAAACGCGTTTTTACCTTCACCTAAGCGTCTTGCCTGATTGGAATAGGTTGTGATCCCCACCGAGCGCAGCGCGCGGTGCGAAGCCGTTTCTGTCAGCCGCTGCTTCTGCGCATCCCGATCCTTCCACCAGTCGTGATTGCCGAAGATGGCATGAACGCCGAGCGGTGCCTTGAGGACCGAAAGGGCAGCCGCACATTGCTCCGGCGAGACGTCGTCGGTCGCGACCGGCATGTCGGACATGTAATCGCCCAACAGAAGGATTGCGTCACCGCCAAGGCTGTTCGCATGTTCGCAAAGCCTGACGACACGTTCGGGTGGCATCCATGGATGGCAGGCATGAATGTCGGACAGCACCACCAGCCTCAGCTTCAAGCCGGGACGCCAACCGGGCGGCGTGAACCGATAATGGGCAGTGCGAAGCCGAAGCTGCGGCTCAATGCCGCCGGCATAGACGCCAAAGGGAACGATAGTGCCCGCGAGCGCGGCGGCGCCTTTCAGGAAAGTTCGCCGGCTGATCCATCTACTCGTCATCGAGGTTCATGCGAAATTGCGCAGCCTCCATGTCCTTGGGTGGCTGAAGGCCAAGATGCTTCCAAGCGCTGTTGGTGAGCACGCGCCCGCGCGGCGTTCGCTGAATAAAGCCCTGCTGGATCATGTAGGGCTCGATAATGTCTTCAATCGCGTCGCGTGGCTCGGAAAGGCCCGCCGCGATGGTGTCGATCCCAACCGGCCCACCGGCAAAATTGACGGCAATCATATTGAGATAGCGCATATCGAGCTGGTCGAGGCCGGCCTGATCGACGTGAAGACGTGTCAGGGCCTCGTCGGCGATCTCCTGCGTGACCGCCTCGGCGCGGGCCACTTCCGCAAAGTCCCGCACGCGGCGCAGAAGACGGCCGGCGATACGCGGGGTACCGCGAGCACGCCGTGCGATCTCACGTGCGCCACCGTCGGTCATCGGAAGGTTCATCAGCCGCGCGCCGCGCCGCACGATTAGCTCGAGCTCATCGACCGTATAAAAGTTCAGCCGGATCGGGATGCCGAAGCGGTCGCGCAGTGGCGTCGTCAGAAGGCCGGCGCGTGTGGTGGCAGCCACGAGGGTGAATTTGGCGAGGTCGATCTTGACGGAGCGTGCGGCGGGGCCTTCGCCAATAATCAGATCGAGCTGGAAATCTTCCATCGCCGGATAGAGAATTTCCTCAACGGCAGGGTTGAGCCGGTGGATTTCGTCGATGAACAGCACGTCGCGCTCTTCAAGATTGGTCAGCAGGGCGGCAAGATCGCCAGCCTTGGCGATAACGGGGCCTGACGTCGAGCGGAAGTTCACGCCAAGTTCTTTGGCCATGATCTGCGCCAAGGTTGTCTTGCCGAGGCCAGGCGGCCCGACGAAAAGGACATGGTCGAGGGCTTCGCCGCGGTTTTTGGCCGCTTCAATGAAAACTTTCAAATTAGCGCGCGCTTCGGCCTGACCGGTAAATTCGTCCAGCGCTTGCGGACGAAGGGCGGTATCGAGATCTTCGCCGCGCTTTTCCGGCGTTATCAGGCGGTTATTTTCCATCACAGAAACCGGTGAAGCAGCAGGACGCGACGTGCTGATCGCCTGCCGGCCATGTTTCCCCATCCTTAAGGCGATCGCGCGCCAAGATCAAAAACCCCTTCATCGCGACAGCTCCTTGAGACCGAGGCGGATCAGCTTCGCACTGTCGGGATTGTCACCGGCGGTTTTCAAGGCGGCGGCAACGGCATTGGCTGCTTGATCGCGCGAATAGCCGAGGTTGGTCAAAGCGGAAACGGCATCGGAGACGGGTGCGCTTGCCACGCCTTCGCCAAGCTCCTGCTTGAAGCCAATATTGCTAGCCTCCATCCCGCCAAGCGCAGGAGCCTTGTTCTTCAATTCGGTGACGATGCGCACCGCCACCTTCGGCCCGACGCCCTGCGCGCGGGAGACGGCCGCCTTGTCCTGGAGGGCAATGGCATTCGCCAGTTCGCCGGGGGTCAGCGCCGATAGAACGGCAAGCGCCACACGCGCGCCCACACCCTGAACGCTTTGCAGGAGATTGAACCACTCGCGCTCCAACGGCGTCGCAAAGCCGAAGAGCTTGAGCTGATCTTCGCGAACATAAGTTTCTATAAAGAGAACCACCGCTTCGCCCATCGAGCCAATCTTGGACAGGGTCCGCGCGGAGCACGTGACTTCGTAGCAGACGCCATGGACATCGACGAGGACATAGTCGTCGCCGATTTCATCTATAGTGCCCTTGAGCTTGCCGATCATGGTGGGTCCGTCTGAATGGGTTTGGCTGGTTTCGACGATAGACTTGAGGAAGGGTTACCTGTTCGCGGCGCCTGTGAAAAGCAGGATTATTGGCCTCACCAATCAGCCCGCCAAGGCCTTTTCGAGGCGTCGTGCGCCGCGATTATGGGCGTGGCAGATGGCGATCGCCAGAGCGTCGGCGGCATCGTTGCCCTTGAATTCGGCTTTCGGCATCAGGATTTTCAGCATCATATGAATCTGCTGTTTCTCCCCATGACCAACGCCGATCACGGACTTCTTCACGGCATTTGGCGCATATTCCGATACGGGCAGGCCGGCGCGGGCCGGTACCAGCATAACGACGCCACGGGCTTGGCCAAGCTTCAAGGTCGCTACTGCGTCCTTGTTGACAAAGGTTTGCTCGACTGCGGCTTCATCGGGCTTATAGGCATGAACGATTTCGGCAAGGCCGTCATGCAGCTGGCAAAGGCGCGAGGCAAGGTCAAGATCGCCGTCCGACGTGACGGTGCCCGAGCCGACAAAGCGCAGCGAATTGCCGAGCGCATCGATGATGCCCCATCCGGTGCGGCGCAGGCCCGGGTCAATGCCGATAATGCGAATCGTATTGTGCATGGCGTCATCCTATTCCATCGCAAAGAGAAGTGCCACGAAGAAGTGAACAAAAGGGAAACGCTTTAGAGTGACAGTGCCGCATCGCGGTCGGCGGAAACGATAACTTTCGATCTGAATTGATCGCATTCGGTCTCAGAAGACATGATGCGTGAGGCGGGATGCGGCGCACAACCAAAGCGTAAAATCGCATTTGCTTTTTCAAATATGGTTTGTATGGTTTCTGACAGTCAGCCGGTTCCTCGGTGCGGAACCAGCCACGCGATGGGGGATATACACGTGCCGGAAAAGCCTTCTTCACCGCGGTCTCCCGTCCTCGGGGCCGCCATCATTGCACTTGTCGTCATCGGAGGTGGAGCCGCCTTCGCCTATACGGGCGGTTGGTTGTCTCCAGGCCGCCTGACACCCCAAAAAATCGTCGCCGCCTTGACGCCGCCCAATGTCGATCCTTCCGGACATAGGCGCAATCACGCGAAGGGCATCTGTTTCACCGGCCGCTTCGAGGCCAATGGCGGCGGCGCGGCGCTTTCGAAGGCTGCCGTGCTTGCAAGCGGAACTTACCCGGCGCTTGGTCGGCTGAACCTTGGAACACCAGATCCCAATGCGCTGGATGCGACGGTGCGGGTGCGCGGCCTCGGTTTGCGTTTGACGGCGCCCTCCGGCGAAGAATGGCGCATGGCGATGATCGACCCGCCTTTCTTTCCGGTTTCGACGCCGCAGGCCTTTTACGATCTCTTGAAGGCGTCGGGAGATAAAGATCCTAATGCCATGGCCTCGTTTGCCGCAGCTCATCCCGAGATTGCCGCCTTTGGAGGTTGGGCCAAGAGCGCGCCTTACACGCCGAGCTATGCGGAAAACGCCTTTAACAGCCTGAATGCCTTCATCTTTACCGATTCAAAAGGTGGCGATCACGCCGTGCGTTGGTCTTTCGTTCCGACTGCACCTGTTACGGCGATTTCCGACGAAGAGCTGAAGGGCAGGGGCGCAGATAGTCTCGAGAAGGAAATCACCGATCGGGTTGTGGCTGGCCCGGTCAGCTGGAAGCTTATGGTGACAGTCGCCAATGCGGGCGATCGAACCAACGATCCAAGCAAGCCATGGCCGGAGGATCGCCAGAAGATCGATGCAGGCACGCTGGTGATAGAGAAGATCATCCCGGAGGCGAACGGGCCTTGCCGTGACGTCAACTTCGATCCCACGGTTCTGCCGGCAGGTGTCAAGGTCTCGGATGATCCTTTCCCCGCTGCTCGGTCTGCCGCCTATGCCGTTTCTTTTGACAAGCGGATGGGTGAATCCCAATCTTATCCGAAGGAGACGAAGTGATGTCCGGCACGAAACGCGCTTTTACGCCACTTCAGCGGCTGCTTCACTGGTTGATGGCGATCTGTCTGCTGACCATGCTCTTTGTTGGTGTCGGCATGGTCGCAACCGTCTCGCCAGCTTATGTCTCGCTTGTCTCCTTCCATAAGACGCTTGGCATCGTCATTCTTCTTCTTGTCGTCATCAGGCTCATCGTGCGGCTGGTCTATGGAGCGCCAGCCTTGCCGGCCGATATGCCACCCCTCATGAAGCTTGCTGCGCATCTGTCGCATCTCGGTTTTTACGTACTGATGTTCGCAATGCCGCTTATCGGCTGGGCCATGCTGTCGGCGGCGGGATATCCAATCGTGTTGCTAGGCGGGGTAACGCTGCCGCCAATTTTGTCACCCGATCGGGCAACCCATGCGGTACTATGGACCGCGCATCAATATCTGGCCTACGCCTTCTTCGCCCTGATCCTCGCTCATGCGGCTGCCGCGCTTTATCACGCCTTCTTCCGGCGTGATGGTGTGTTCGAGCAGATGACGACGGGCGCCTCCGATCGCGTCTCCCGCTAAGGCGACGAAGAGCCGCGCAGTCATTGATTGCGCGGCTTGATCGATCGTTACTTGCCGCCCTTGGTGGCAGGATCCCAATGCTCGTCGGCCTTGCCGTCGACAAACCGCCAGCTGTCGAACCAGGTGGTGGTGTAGCTCTTTGACGGGTCCTTGGGGTCTTTCATTTCCCGTGGGTAGGCGACCGTGACGATGTCGCCTTCAGCCACGACCGAAACGATCTTGGTCTTCATTTTGTCGGGAATGGGCGTTGGCTTAACCTTGAGCACCTTGGTGAAGTAATCGACCACGCCCTGGCGCCCTGAGGCTGCATTCGGATTATGCTGAATGTACCGCTCCGTCAGGTATTGATCGGCTCGGTCCCAGTGGTTTGCTTCCAGCAATTCCTTGATGATCTTGTAGGTTGTCTGCTTGTTCCTGTTAAGCGTCGGATCTGGGCTGGTGAAGAGTGCATCGGCATCCTTGACGCCGACAACCGCCTCCTGCGCGACGCTAAATTGCGGCGTCGAGAGCGTAAGTGCTGCCGCCAGGATGAGATATTGTGCAGACATGGCAAGTCTCATGAAGTGTTCCTTCCTTTGTGTCGGGGGCTGAGGATATGCAGCGCATCGCAAGCGGCAAGAGGGCATTTTTGCGGGAGATAGGCAGAATAAAGTAACTCGCTGCAGAGAGCCTCTCCGCGCGTTGCAGCGCCGAAGAGACGGTAACGAACCTGCGCGAAGCTCGAATTAATGCGTTAACGGGATGTCCATCTGATAGACTGTCTCTATTTCCGAGAAAGGGTGAGCGTCATGACAAGCATCGGCAGACTTTCAGTCGAACTTCAGTCCTATCCCGGTCTCGACGAAAGGATAACGATCCTGCGGGCGGGTGACGAGGTCGATGCCGTCTTTGTCCGGACCGAACGCTTCAACATTCTCGTCGATACGCTGAGCACGCCCGATCTCTGCCAGCAGGTGCTGGATTTGATCGGATCAGAACTCGACCGGCGTCCGTTGCTTGTCGTCAATTCGCACATGGACTGGGATCACTATTGGGGCAATTGCGTTGTCGCCGGGCGTGCGCCGATCATCGCGCATGAGACGGCGCATCGGCGCTTCTACGATCCGGCGAACATCGCCACGCTGATGCGTAAGGCGCAAGAGGAGGAGCGCTTTGCGGGTCTTCAGCATGTGGGGCCAAATGTCAGCTTCACCGGCACCATGATGATCGATGGCGGCGACCTTATCCTGGAGCTTTTGCATACCCCCGGCCATACGCCCGATCATATCGTGGTCTGGATCCCGCAGATCCGCACTTGTCTCGCGGTCGATGCGGTCGAAGCTCCCATCCCCGAGGTTTGGACCGACGCGCCATCTGACCTTGCGCACTTGCGCAATTCACTTCGGATGATCAGCAACCTCAATGCAGAGTTTCTCGTTCTAGCGCATGGTCAGACGGCAGATCCGCAGACGGTGTTTCGCAACATCGCCTATTTCGATGCGCTGGCGCAAAAGGTCAGCGAAATCAATGGCGATGTTCTGAAAGACAATACGCTCATCGAAATCGACGGCTTTGGCCTTGAGGATTTTATCACTCTGCCGCGCGAGATGCCGGAGGCCACAAAGGCCTTTTATCGCAAATGCCACGAAACGAATTTGCGGGCCACCGTCAACAGCAGGTTGCGTCCTTCAGCGGATGCCGCCTCGGTTCCTCCGACACATATTCCTGAATAGTCTATTCAGAAAAACTGATTTGGCTGTTCTGCGTGAGCTTCCTACATAGCTAAAATACGTAACAACCTCAGGTGCGGTTATGATCCCATTTTCCATTCTCGATCTGTCTCCCGTCGTCGAAGGTGCAGAGGTCCGCGACGCACTGCAGGCTTCGGCGCGGATGGCGGTAAAGGCCGAAGAGTGCGGTTACAATCGCATCTGGCTTGCCGAACATCATGGCATGCCAGGAATTGCAAGCGCTGCAACGGCTGTCGTGCTGGCGCATGTCGGCGCGGCTACAAAGCACATCCGCATTGGATCTGGCGGCGTAATGCTTCCCAATCATTCGCCGCTTGTGATTGCCGAACAGTTCGGAACGTTGGAAGCCTTATTCCCGGGCCGCGTCGATCTCGGCCTTGGCCGCGCCCCAGGAACGGATATGCGCACGGCCCAAGCGCTTCGGCGCAATATGGAAGCTTCTGGCAACAGCTTCCCGCATGACGTGGTCGAACTGCAACGCCTCTTGGGTCCTGCGACCGAAAACCAGAGCTTGCTCTCCATTCCAGGCGCAAACACCAATATTCCGATATGGCTTCTGGGCTCAAGCCTTTACAGTGCGCAGCTTGCTGCGATGCTCGGTCTGCCCTTCGCGTTTGCTTCGCACTTCGCACCGGATATGCTGCTGGAGGCATTGTCTATCTATCGCGCCAAATTCGAGCCGTCGGCTGTCCTGCAAAAGCCTTATGCCATGGTCGGCGTCATGGGTTCGGTGGCAGAAACGGATGCTGCGGCAGAACGCCATTTCACCTCGGCGCAGCAGCAATTCATCAACTTGCGACGGAATGTTCGCACAAAATTCCCAAAGCCCGTCGACGACATGGACGCGCTGTGGAGCGAATCGGAACGCGTTATGGTCGAGCATACTTTGCGTTACGCCGTTGTCGGTTCCCCTGCGACAGCCGAGCGAAAGCTGCTCTCCTTCCTAAAGGAGACAGAAGCCGATGAACTGATCATCTCGATGCCGATTCATGATGTCGAAGCGAGGCTGCGCTCTGTGGAGCTTTTCGCAAGCCTCGGCAGTTTTGCCCGGGCTGCGGCCTGAGAGCGATTAGGAAAGAAGCGTTGTCTTTTATCCCTCGAGCCGTTCATGCGGATAGGTGCCGCACAGCGAGGTTTGTCGTAACCATCCGCTGACATCGTGGCCGGTGACGTTGACCCTGCACCAGCCATTATCGCAGGCGCGAAGGGATAGCCGAACTTTGGCGCCGAGTTTTGCCTTCACCGTCGATGCCGTCGAGGCGGATGCCTGAAGAGCGATCGGGTTTTCTATCCAAGCGCCGATGATCGCGGTGCGCTTGCCTGACAGCAGGGATGAATGCATCCATCCGGTGACGCCATCACAATCACGCACCTGTCGCCAGTTCCCGTATTCGGCAACGATTTCCATGGGTAGGCCCGGTGCCAGATAAATCCACTTGGTTCCATAGTCGAAGGACGGACCGATGCGCATGCGCGCATCGCGCGCTTTCAGGGACACAAAACGCGGAACTGGTAAACCAGTCTCGCGGCCTCGTGCGCTGCTCCCGGCATTTGCCACCTGCGATAAAGCAGGATGGTCTTCCATATGCCGCGCAATCGTCGGCACGCTCGAAAGGGCAATCAAAGCAAGAGCGGCCGCGGATATACGGCTGAAGGGGAAACCCCTTTTTTTCTGCCGCGCGCCCATTTTGTCTTTCGACATATTCGCCTTCATCGGCATCGGCTGCCTTCGACAGCTTTCAGGCCGTCCGATACACCCCGGAGCGAATAGGTGTAGCTCGTCTTGGTTCCACGCTTCGACATGGCTTCGATGACCATGTCCCGTCCACCACGCATGGCGGCCATCATTTGCGGTTCGCGTGATTCATGCACCATCCAGGCCGTATTGCCCTTTGTGAAAAGCCGAAAGGTATCATTGCCGATATTAACCGTGACCACGGAGCCTTCCTTCAGGTCGTAGCCGGTACGGATCTGCGGCTCGTAACGGTCCGATCCCTTCGGTCCATGCCCGATCAGAAAGAAATTTTGTCCGTGATCGACATTGGCCGGGCGCTGTGCGGAAGGCATTGTCAATAGGTAGCACACGGTGCGGTTGCCGTTCTTGTAGGCGTAGAGGCCCCAGTCTCCATACTGCTTGACGAGAGAGGGTTTAGCCTGTGCCGCTGCTGCGGTGAGAAGTGTCAAAAAAAGTGCGAGGGTCAGTTTCTTCATGCGTTTTTTCCCGCCGATTGTTTGGAAGTTGCGGTCTCGACAGACCGGCTGGAGCGAATGCGCTGCATTCAAGGCGGGCACGGTTAACGGCTCCTTACCGTTAGGATCAACTCACATAGGTGTGACGCTGCGCGAGATGGTTGTGACCAGAAGTTGATGAATTGGCTTGGAAAATCACCTTTGCTTCGGCAGCAGCAGGCTTAAAGACGCTTGGCAAAACGCCAACACCCGAGGCAGTTGGCGCTCCTCGGGTGCGAATAAACTTTTTTTGATGTCTTTCAGGTCGCCGCTTATTGCTGGTCAACGCGCTCCGGCTTGCCGTTAATCATCAGATGATGGCCGCCGGGATCTGCCATGAAACGTGGACCGACGAGGCGAACCTTCTTTCCAGAAATGTCGGTGATGTAGGTCGGCCCAGATCTCTCATCTGCGGTGCGATCGACCGGTGCCGGATTGAGTGGTGCCGGACGGGTACGGTTCATCGCCGCATGTCCGCTGGTCGCAGCAGCGGCAATCAGAAGCGAGATAATAGCGAAGCTGCGCAAACGCGGCATGACAAACCCCTCGACGAAAGCGTTGCGGTAAAATTTCGCCGCATTAACGTCATAGAAAGGTTTTTGGTTCCCGGCGGTAAAAGAGATGTGATTTCCACGGAAAAAGCCGGCCACTTTTGGGTGACCGGCTTCGGATCTTCTTTGGCGAATTTAAGCTGAAAGCTTTGCCATAACCTCTTCCGAGACCTCGAAGTTGGAATAGACGTTCTGCACGTCGTCATCGTCTTCCAGGCTCTCGATCAGCTTCATCAGCGATTGTGCTTTTTCTTCATCGACTGGCACTGTGTTTTGCGCGCGCCAGACGGCCTTGACTGTTTCGGCTTCGCCGAGAGCAGCTTCCAGAGCCTTTGAAACCTCGCCAAGGGACTCGAAAGCACAGATGATCGTGTGTCCCTCTTCGTCCGACTGGACGTCATCGGCACCCGCCTCGATGGCTGCTTCCATAACCTTATCGGCGTCGCCGACTTCAGGCTTGTAGGTGATTTCGCCGACGTGGTCGAAGGAGAAGGACACCGAACCGGTTTCGCCGAGCGCACCGCCCGACTTGGTGAAGATCGAGCGCACGTTGGAGGCCGTGCGGTTACGGTTGTCCGTCAGCGCTTCGACGATGACGGCCGTTCCGCCCGGGCCGTAGCCTTCGTAGCGGACTTCGTCATAGTTCTCTGTGTCGGCGCCGGACGCTTTCTTGATGGCGCGATCAATGTTGTCCTTCGGCATGGACTGAGCCTTGGCGTTCTGGATCGCCAGACGCAGGCGTGCATTCATCGTTGGATCGGGCAGGCCGGCTTTTGCGGCGACGGTGATTTCGCGCGCCAGCTTGGAGAACATTTTTGACCGCACCGAATCCTGGCGACCCTTGCGGTGCATGATGTTTTTAAATTGTGAATGGCCAGCCATGGCACCCCTGTTCACGTCTTTCTATTCGGATCGGGCGCTTATAGGGGCGAAAGCGCCTGTGTTCAAGGAAAAACCCATGATGGAATAAGGGAACAAAGGCCCCGACGCGACGTTCACTTGGCTGACAAAACCAGACGGAAAGGATGGGAAGATGGCAAGCATTACCGAAGCTAAGGAAAGCCCTGCACAGCAGCTGTGGGAGCAGGTCAACACTGTTCATGCCGGTATGCTGGGCGTCGACGGCGCGGATCTGCACATGCAGCCGATGGCCCCGAATGCCGACCCGAAGACGAACACCATCTGGTTCTATACGAAGTCAGATGCGGAAATCGTGCGCGCCATCAAATCGGGTGCACGGGCGCACTTCATTCTCGTTGGGAAAGACCATGATTATCATGCGTCGCTGGCGGGCAAGATCGAAGTGCGCAACGATGCTTCCAAAGTGGATGAATATTGGAGTTCGGTCGTGGCCGCCTGGTATGAGGGCGGTAAGAAGGATCCAAAGCTGACGATGCTCGCCCTTCACGTCGATGACGCCGAGATCTGGGTCTCGACCGGCAGCAAGGTAAAGTTTGGCTGGGAAATCGCTAAGGCCAATCTCGATGACGAGAAGATGCCCGATGTGGGCGTAAAACGTCATCTGCAGTTCGCCTGAACATCAAGCCAAACTGCGTCGAGTTAAGTGGCGCCGGCACGTTTGTTGCCGGCGTTTTCTTTGCCGACCCGCGCATGACATCACTTCTACTGCATGCCCCGCGGGATGTAGATCAGGGGCTTTTTCGGCAGCGTGCGCATCGAAACTTCAATCGTATCGCTTGGCGCGTAGGTTATATCCACCTCCTTGCCGAACATTGACAAGAAGTTCGCGAGAGGTGCGCGCTGGTGCATCGGTAGGATGAGCGAGGATCGCAGGTGTTTGATCACGCGGCTCATGCTGTCCGACCCCATCGTCAATCCACCGTCCACGGGCACCATCACGACATCGAGCCGTCCGATCTCTGCGTAATGGCTGTTGGTCAGCTCGTAGTGGAGATGGCCGAGATGACCGATGCAAAGGCCGGCGACCTCGAAAATGAAGATCGAATTGCCATTCATTTCAGGTGCACTGAAGCCGCCGCGAATATCTGTCGTCACGTTCCGGATATAGGTGTCGCCGACCTTAACGTTGATTTTCGCTTTTTCTCCAGGTGTATCGCTCCATCCGTGCAGCACATATTTGATCCCTGGGTCCGGCGTCAGCGTATAATGGGTGGAGTGCGCGTGGTTCATGGTTACTACCATGGGTGTCACGGGCGGCTTATAGACGCCTGAATAATCCGTTGCGATCGTGACGCCGCCAGGCGTTTCAATGAAATAGGTGGAATGGCCGATATAGGTGATCCGTACGACTTCCTGATCAGCCGCGGCTCTTCTGAGCGGTGCGGAGGGCGTAAAGCGCGCGAAAGTTGCTTTCGGTAGCGCCTCTGCGATGGCCTGGCACTGGCTGACCGGCGGTCGAGTTTGGTCTTCAGCTCTGGCGATGCCAAAGCCGACGGTCAGGAGGCAGATCGTTGCCCATGCACATGCCAAGAACCCTGCGCGCATGCGATTTCTCCCGGCGCATTGTATGTGAAGCATGTTGTGATCAAATGCGCTGATTTGATCTGTCCGAACAAGCGTCACGTCAGGCGCTTAAAGCGCGCTCAGCGCCTTCAAAAAACGCCCTACGCTGCGAGTCAGAATGTGCGAACATGCAAACGCCGTCCACCCGCAAAGCTCTTGGGCGCTCTCACATTTGCGTCATTTTGGAGAAGGGGCGATGGAGGTGACGTTCGCGCGCCGCCAGGAACAAGAGACGCCGTCGACCCGTATTTACGGATCTGCGTCGAGTGCCTTGATCACACCCATATTGCGCGCGTGCTGACGGCGTAACCATGCCTCATCTGCATCCAAGCGGTCGCAGTGCAGCTTTTGCAAGGCCACCTCGATTTGCTTGGCGCGCTCTGCGTCATAAGGCTCTTCGCCCGACCAGTGCTGGCATTGCGCGCGGCGGTCGAGGAAGGCTGTTACATCGAACGGCAGTCGATCCGGTCCTGCTACAAGCGTCGTTGCGACCCAAAGCGCCAGCACTCTTTTGTTTTCCTTCCGATCTGCATCGTTTGCCAAGGAGCTCGCGGCTCGGATCCTGATTGCCACGATATACAATGTCATGACGGCGCGATAGGACGATGAAATGACGATGACGGAAACGAAGAGTGGGGGGCTTGATGGGAATGGTGGCAAGGAGGGTGGGCCTGTTCTTGCTCGCGGGCACAATAGGGTCGTTGGTCGCTTCTACGACCGAGGCAGCTGCTTGCCGGTTCGATATGCCGGCGGATCTCGGTGCCACGCCCGGCCGATGGCTTGGCGCCTGCCCTGACGGAACTGCCGATGGTCTCGGCGTGATCAGAGCCGGCACCGCCGAACCCTACGCATTTTTTGTAGGCCGAATGCAAGGCGGTCGTCCGGCAGACGGTCTGCTGATTTTGCGCGAGGGCGGCTGGATGGTTGCTGTCCGCTTCGACGCTGGCCTGCATGTGGTCAGTAGCGACGGACTTAAGCCCGAAGACGATGATCGCGTTTTCCAACAAGCGCATGCTGCCGCATTGGAAACTGCCGCGCGTTTTCGACAAGAAGGTAACAAAGCTTCTGCCGACTACTATACTTTGCTTGGCCGCCGCATCACCGAGGGGCGGCCCGAATAACGCTCTTACGATCTCCTTTTCACCGAACGGAGGTCATGCCCAGAACGGGGGAAGCGTCTCCGTCAGCCGCGGACCAATGCGCAGCGGCGCAATCTTTTCCGCAAGACCGGTGGCGTCGGAAATTTCGATGCCGACGCCGCAGATCGTCGCAGGCCCGTTGGCGGCCTCCATCCTGCCTTTCGGCATCTTGGAGATGAAGCGGTTCAGCGGCTCTTCCTTGTCCATGCCAAGCGAGGAATCATAATCCCCGCACATGCCGGCATCCGACAGGTAAGCCGTGCCACCATTCAGGATTTGATGGTCGGCGGTCGGCACATGGGTATGAGTGCCGACGACCGCTGAGGCGCGGCCATCGACGAAATGCCCGAAACACTGTTTCTCGCTGGTCGCTTCGGCATGAAAGTCGAAGAAGATCGCGTCGGCCTGTTCCTTTAGCGGGCACGCGTCCAGAATGACCTCCGCCGACTTGAAGGGGTCGTCGAGTTCGGGATGCATGAAGACGCGGCCCATAATATTCGCCACCAGAACGCGTGCGCCATTTCGAGCATAATAAAGCCCGGAGCCACGACCGGGCGTGCCAGCAGGATAATTGGCAGGTCGCAGGAACTGGTCCTGGCGACCGGCAAAGCCGACGGCATCTTTCTGGTCCCAGACATGGTTTCCTGTCGTGACGACATCAGCGCCTGCGTTGATGGTCTCCAGGAAAATTTCCTCCGTGATCCCGAAACCGCCAGCGGCGTTCTCGCCATTGACGATCACAAAATCGAGTTTCAAGTCGGAGATCAGGCCTGGCAGACGGTTCCAGACGGCAGTGCGTCCCGTCTTTCCAACCATATCTCCTAAAAACAGCAACCGCATACCGGTCTTATCCTTCACATCGACGCGCCACAGATCTGAGCGATCGACAACGCATTCCTGGTCAAGCTTCCAGGATTTCTAAAATTAAACATTGGCTTTGCGCAAAGCGGGCGGGATTTTCAAGCCTTTGCCGCGAAAAAGCGGAATCCGCTTTCGGTCAGGATGGCATCCAGGCTCACGTCATGCGGTTCTGCCGGTACTTGTGCCACTTCCTGGCAATCGAAAGCAATACCGATGAGACTTGGCTTTTTGCCTTTCTCATGCAGCCGTGCGATGGCGCGGTCGTAGTGGCCGGCACCGTAGCCGATGCGATGGCCTTTGCTATCAAAAGCAGACAGCGGCACCAGCATGATGTCCGGGTCAAGAATAGCAGCATCGGGACCAGGACCAACCGTTCCGAAACCGGTCGGAACGAGCGCAGCGTCCGGTGCGAGTTCGCGAAAGACGATGGTTTGTCGGTCGAGGATAGCCGGCACGCACAGCCGTGCGCCCTTTCGCTGCAGCTTCTCCATCAAAGGTCGCAGATCGGCCTCCGATCGGATCGGCAGGAAGCCTGAGACGACGATACCGGGATCGAGGGCAATCGCATCGGTTCCATGGTCGGCCATGGCAAGGCTCTTTGCTTCCCTCTCTTTGGGGGAGAGTGCATCGCGCAATGCCAAACGCTCCGCGCGCAGGGCCGCCTTTATGGTTTTGGCTGTGTCCGTCATGGGCAAACCATAGCGTCTGCTTTGCATAAAGCAATTATGCTTAGGGGCTTAAGGCAAGACGATCCCAACGAGAGGTTTCACGGCCAGAAAAATGTGACGCCTTTATTGATTTTTTCGTTCTTGCGGCTTGACCGTTCCTCAAAATGGGTATTTATATTGTGCACAACTTAATTGTACGCGATGGAATTGCGCATGGAAAGCATTACTCACCTCAGCCGTCGTCACGTCCTGGCCCTTGGTGCCGGGCTTTCGGCTCTCACGCTTGCCAATCCAGGTTTGGCTGCCGCCGCGCAGTCCCTGAAATCCAAAGGAGAAATGATCATGAGCACGATTACCACGAAGGACGGCACCAAGATTTTCTACAAGGATTGGGGTCCGCGGAATGGCCAGCCGATCGTCTTTTCGCATGGCTGGCCGCTTTCCTCCGACGCCTGGGATGCCCAAATGCTGTTTTTCGGCATGAAGGGTTACCGCGTCATTGCCCATGATCGGCGCGGTCACGGTCGTTCAGATCAGCCATGGGATGGCAACAATATGGATCAATATGCCGATGACCTTGCCGAACTCATCGAAAAGCTCGATCTGAAAAACGCTGTGCTGATCGGCCACTCGACGGGTGGCGGCGAGGTTGTGCATTATATCGGTCGCCATGGCAACAAGCATGTCGGCAAGATCGTGCTGGTTGGTGCAGTGCCGCCGCTGATGCTGAAAACCGCTGCCAATCCGGAAGGCACTCCGCTGGAGGTTTTCGACTCCATCCGCGCTGGCGTTGCGACCAATCGCTCGCAGTTCTATTACGACCTGACAATGCCGTTTTACGGCTTCAACCGTGAAGGCGCCAAGGTGAACGACGGATTTCGTGAAAGCTTCCGCCTACAGGGTTTGGCCGGTGGCATCAAAGGCCAATACGACTGCGTGCGCGAATTTTCTGAAGTCGATTATACCGATGACCTTAAAAAGATCGAACGTCCGACGCTAATCATTCATGGGGGCGACGATCAGATCGTGCCGATCAAGGCATCTGCCGACAAAGCCATCAAGCTCGTCAAGGGCGCAACCTTGAAGGTCTATGACGGTGCGAGCCATGGTCTTGCCCAGGTTGATGCGGATCGCTTCAACGCTGATGTGCTTGCCTTCATCAAGGCTTAAGCCTTCTTGATCGAATGAGAGCGGGGTTAACACGACCCCGCTCTTTTCGTAGCGCGACCTTGACCATCCCGGTCGATTGGAATGCGTGACATCCTTCTTGTCTGACGCGCATGCTTCGATTATCATCGAATGATGAAGCACGGCCCTGATATAGCGCATGTCGCAAGCCTGATCGGCGATCCGGCGCGCGCCAACATGTTATCGGCTTTAATGAGCGGCAAGGCTCTTACCGCTGCCGAACTCGCGCGTGAAGCAGGAATTTCCGCCCAGACAGCAAGCTCCCACCTTGCCAAACTGGAGCAGGGCGGCCTGCTAGTGGCCCGCAAACAGGGGCGACACAAGTATTTTTCGTTGGCAAATGAAGACGTTGCGCGTCTGCTTGAGGCCTTGATGGGGCTTGCGGCACGCACTGGGCATTTGCGCACAAGGCCCGGACCAAAGGATGATGCCTTGCGCGAAGCAAGGGTCTGCTACAACCACCTCGCAGGCGATATGGGCACCCGCCTCTTCGATGCCCTCGTGGCGAGGAAGGTTCTGGATACTCGGGACGATGAGATCGAGCTGACGCCCGCTGGTGTCGATTTCGTCGCGGCGTTCGGGATTGATCTTCCGTCGCTTGATGCGAAACGCGCTCCGCTGTGCCGCAGGTGCCTCGATTGGAGCGAAAGGCGCTCTCACCTTGCCGGTAGTCTTGGCCGCGCTTTCCTTGAGCGTTTCGAGGTGCTGGGCTGGGCGAAACGTGACGGCAAAAGCCGGATCGTGGCCTTTAATACGAAAGGCAAAGCGAATTTCGAGGCGTTGCTTGGTGATTCCTCGTCGTCAGGCCTCGCGTGACGTTGATGCTTGTCATTCTTGCTTTTTTCCCTCCAGTCTTGCGGCGGTGATTGCAGCGAGGCAGGCGAAGGAGGCCGAGATCAACATCGCCGTCAGCAACGCGCTTCTGGTGGGCGGTGCCGCCAGCAGAAGACTGGTGATGCCCGAAACGAGCGCGCCACCGGCAATCGTCACGGCCGCAGCAAGGCCGGCGGCAGTGCCGGCCAGTTTCGGCTCTACTGACAGCGCCGCGATGTTGGCGGCCGATAAGCTCATTCCATTGCCGATGCCAATAAACATGCAGGGAGCGAAGAAGGCGAGCAGTGTCGTGAGCCCGACGCCCGCCAGGGCAAGTCCTGCCAGAAGCGCAAGGCAGGTCAAAAGGCGGGCCAAGATCAGAAGGCGGCTTGTGCGGAGCGCAGGACCGAACCGCCCGGCCAGGAAGCTGCCACAGATAAAGCCGATTGGCAGGAAGCCCATGTAAAGTCCGAGTTCAGCGCTCGGCCGGTCGATGGCAAGCGGTGCGCCCGCCAGGAATATGTAGAGCGTGCCGAGCGAACAGGCCGTGCATGACGTATAGGCGAGAAAGCGGCGGGAGCCGAGCAATCGTCGATAGGCGCGCAAGTGGCTATCTTGAGATCGCTCAGCGATTCGTGCCGTTTCCTGTAAATGCCGGAAACAGCCAAGCAGCATAAGAAGGCCAAGTGCAGCAAGGGCGAGGAAGTTGGCCCGCCAGCCAAAGAGCGTATCGATGACGCCGCTAACCACCGGTCCGAGCATTGGCGCAAGCGCCCAGCCGATCGCTATATTGCTGCTCTTGCGCAAGGCCTCGTCCCCGCTTGAGGTCTCTTTGATGATGACGAGCGAAACGGAAAAACATGCGCCGACAGAAGCCTGCAGAATGCGGCAGGCAAGAAACATCACAAGGTTTACGGATAACGCGCAGCCAATCGAAGCAACGGTAAATATCAGAATGGAGCAAAGGGCGACGGGTCTTCGTCCATACCGGTCGGAGAGAGCCCCTGCCAGCAGTTCCGCCGTCGCCGTGCCGATTGCATAGCCCGCTACCGAAAGACTGAGCGGCGCCACATTACCCCCGAAACTTTCACCAATGTGCGGGAGGGAGGGCAGGGGCATGTTGAAGGGGATGACGGCAAGCGCGGACAAAAGCATAAGCAGCAAGCGCGGCGGCGGTTTGAGGGCGAGGGAATTGACGTTTTGCAGAGGTTCTGCGCTTGGATCGGATGTCGGCATGGGCTCGGTCTTGTTCACGGGGGGAAGGAGCCTGATGTTCCAGGCAATAAAAAAGACCCCGAAAGGGGCCTTGATTTCGCGCATGGGAGGCTACTGCCGGATGGCTACGCCATCCTGCCCATGCGCCTGATCACCACCACATGCATCCTCAAGTAGGTCATGAGCGCAGGCTAAGTCACGGCTGAGCCAAGGTCAATCCGCGCTGCTGGCCATAAGACACGCTTTTCGTCAGGGAATCTGATCTTTCTCGTCGGAGTGACTCCCTTTTGCATATCAGTTCGTTAGTATCGCTTCGTCTCTTCGAAAGGGCCGGGCCATGGATCATGCAACGCTTTTCGCCTTCGCAATCGCCTTTTTTGTGTTTGCCGCAAGCCCAGGTCCCGACAATATGACAATTGTCGCGCGGGCGATCTCGCATGGCGCGGCCTCGGGTATTGCCTATGGTGTCGGCACCGTTGTCGGTATTCTGGTGTTTCTGACACTGGCGGCGTTCGGGCTTTCCGTGGTCGCGGGACAGTTTGCGGGCGTCATGGTGGCGCTGCGTTATCTTGGTGCGGCCTATCTGATCTTTATGGGTTGGAGAATGTGGACGGCAAAGCCGCAAGTGCCGGCCCTTCAGCCCGCTCGGGAGCCGCGCAATCTGTTTTCGGTGTTTCTCACCGGCTTTGTACTCAACCTCGGCAACCCGAAGATGCCGCTCTTTTACATTGCGCTCTTGCCCGGCATCGTCGGTCCTCACTTGTCCTTTGGGCAAGTCGGCTGGCTGGCTGGCGCCATCTTGGCTGTTGAGGTCGTGGTGATCGGCGGGCATGTGGCACTTGCGGTGCGTGCCCGGCGTTTCCTACGAACGCCTGCGATCGTGCGGCGTGTCAACCGTATGGCCGGCGGCATGATGATCGGGGCCGGTGTTGCCGTCGTATCGACGCGCTAGGCGTCAGGCGTCCGGCAGTCGTGCATAGCCTTCTGCGAAAGCGCTCGTGAGCATCCTCAACTGCTTTTCCAGCATATCGAGCGGCACGCGATCAAGCCTGCCTTGAAGACTCAGCGAAACCACGCCGTGCACGGCCGAATAGATTGTTCTGGCCGTCGCGTGGATGAGCGAGCGATCGGCATTGGGCATAATCTTTGCCAACGGTGCTTCGACGTGGCGAAAGAGGATGTAATGCTCCTGTTTATGCTCCAGCGGCAGGTCTCGACCTTGCTGCATCTGGTGCTCGAAGAGCGCGGCCCAGCGACGAGGCTCATCTTGCGAAAATTGCAGATAGGACATGGCGAGCGCCAGAAATCTTTCAGCTACGTCATGATGAAGATGGGCCTCTGCCGTGGCTGAAAGCCGCTGATCCAGCTCTGCGAGCGTGATCGCATTGGCGGCTAGGACGACATGATCAAAATCCGGAAAGAGCTTGTAGAGCCAGGACTGCGCACGTTCCATTTCTCCGGCGACCGTGCGGGCGGAAACGGCGGCGAGGCCCTTGTCCCTGATCTGTTGTGCGCAGACCTCCGCAATCTGCCGCCTCGTTTCGTCTTTTTGCGCGGGCGTATATGCCAAATCAGCCTCCAGTAAAAAAAGAGAACACCGTTCTTGAAAATGCTTGCGCCGTCCGATTTTCTGCGTTATCAAAAAAGAGAACAGTGTTCTCTTTATCGAGAACAGTGTTCTTTAAATCCTCTGTTAACCGCGCAGGCAAGCCCTGCCAAGTCCTGGAGAAAAATAATGTACGCTCCTCAGAAACCATCCGATGCCTGGAGAACTTTTATTTATGCAACGACATTTCTTTCGGTCGTCATTATTGCCGCCCTCATCTTCTTTTCCTCCATCGACCCGCTTTTGAAGGTCGCTCTTTCGATTGCTTCCGCCTGGGCGCTTTCCAACGCAGTTACGCTGACCAAACTTTTGCGTGACAAGCAGGAATATGAAGAATGGCAGAAGGCCCATGTCGAGCCCGTCCGTAACCGGACAACTCTCGAAGCCTGATTTTTCCTCCGGAAGGGATTACCGTGATGACACGTCCGCTTATCCTCTCGCGCCGGTTTGCGCCGCTGTTTGCGACGCAGTTCCTGGCCGCCTTCAACGATAATTTCCTGAAGAACACGATGGTCTTTCTGGTGCTCGCCACCATGTCGGCCTCCGAGGCCGCCACCGTCGTCACGGCCGCTGGGGCTGTCTTCATCGTGCCTTTCTTGCTCTTTTCGGTTGTTGGCGGGCAGGTTGCCGACAAGTTCGACAAGGCCGGCGTGGCGCGCTGGCTGAAACTGGCTGAAATTGCCGCTGCCGCCATTGGAGTTGCCGGTATCGCCGGCCATTCCGTTCCGCTGATGATGGTGGCGCTCTTCCTGTTCGGCACGGGCTCGGCGCTGTTCGGCCCCATCAAGTACGGCATCTTGCCTGACCATCTGGAAAAGGAAGAGCTGCCGCGGGCCAATGCGTGGATCGAGGCGGCTACCTTTATTTCGATCATTGCCGGTACGATCTTTGCGGGCCTTTCTTTCGCGGCTGGCGGTGGCGATCCCTGGGTTTTCGGCCCGCTGCTCGTCAGCATCTCGGTGCTCTGCTACGTGTCGAGCCTCTTCATCCCGAACACAAAGCCTGCCGACCCGAACGTCAAGGTGGAATGGAACATTGCCAAGTCGACGGTCGCAATCATTGCCGACATGGCAAGTGAAAAGCGTATTTTCATCACGTCGCTGATCATCTCGTGGTTCTGGCTGATGGGCACAGTCGTCATGTCCATCCTTCCTTCGGCGGTGCGTGCTTTATCCGGCTCGGAACTTGCAGCGACAGTCTATCTCAGCGTCTTCGCCATTTCCGTGGCCATCGGCTCGGCGGTCGCAGCCTGGTTTTCTTCGGGTCGCATCGTTCTTTTGCCGGCCGTGTTTGGTGCCTTCTTTGCCGGCCTCTTCTGTGTCGATCTTGGATTTGCGCTGTCAGGTGCCGCTATCGGCGGAGAAGTCGTGGCACTTTCCACCTTCTTTGCCTCCGTCAACCATCTGCGCGTTGGCTTCGATCTGGCGATGATCGCCTTCTTCGGCGCCTTCATGGCCGTTCCCACTTTTGCAGCTCTCCAGGCCTGGGCCGTTCCGGCGCGAAGAGCAAGGACGGTTTCCGGCAACAACGTCATCAATGCCCTGTTCATGGTGGTCGGCGCGGGTGCAACGGCAGCTGTCCAGGCGCTCGGTGCGAGCCTTTCGAGCGTAGCGCTCGGGCTCGGTATCGCCTCTCTCGTCGCATCGGTGTTGATCTTCCTGACGCTGCCGACAAGCCCTTTTCTGGACTTCATCTCGATCCTGTTCCGTGCCTTTCACCGGCTTGAAGTCGAAGGGCTGGAAAATCTGGATAAAGCGGGAGAAACGCCCATCTTCGCCCTCAATCACGTTTCGCTTCTCGATGCTCCACTGGCGCTGGCTTTTACTGATCGCAAGCCGATCTTCGCCATCAATACGGAAATCGCCAAGCGCGCCTGGGTGCGCCCGTTCCTCAAGATCTGCAATGCCTTCCCGCTCGATCCCACAAAGCCCATGGCGACCCGCAACCTGATCCGCCAGGTTGAAGCCGGTAATCCGCTGGTTATCTTTCCGGAGGGGCGCATTACCGTCACCGGTACCTTGATGAAGGTCTATGACGGCGCGGCCATGGTTGCTGACAAGACCGGTTCGATGATCGTGCCCGTGAAAATCGAAGGGTTGGAAAAGAGCTACTTCTCGCGCCTCAACGCCATGCAGGTTCGCCGCCAGCTTTTCCCGAAGGTCAAGGTCAAGATCATGCCTCCGGTTGGCCTGTCGGTCGACCCGGAACTTAAAGGTCGCAAGCGGCGTCAGGCAGCTGGTGCCAAACTCTACCAGATCATGTCCGATATGGTGTTTCGCACCTCCTTCAAGACCGGCACCATCCTCGAAGAAGTGGTCAATGCCGGCCGTGAATACGGTGAAGGAAAGACAGCGCTCACCGATTACGCCAACAACAATGTCAATCCGATGAGCTACAAGCTGCTTTTGACCGGCGCGCGCGTGCTGGCCGGCAAGTTCAAGACGCAGTTACCAAAGGAGCCGGTTCTTGGTGTGATGCTGCCAAATGCCAACGGCGCGGCGGTCACGATCCTTGCCTTGATGTCGGCGGGCAAAGTCCCGGCGATGATCAACTTCACGGCAGGTCTTTCCGGCATTCGCGCAGCCTGCAAGGCCGCCGATGTGAAGACCATCTTGACCTCGCGCGCATTTATCGACGTGGCCAAGCTTGGCGATCTTGTTGCTGCCCTGTCGAGCGATCTGCGGATCGTCTATCTCGACGATATCAGACAAAGCGTCAGCAGGACGGATAAGATCCTCGGCCTTATCAGTCGTCACAAGCCGCTGGTGAAGACCAACCCCCAGGATACGGCGGTCATCCTCTTCACATCAGGGTCGGAGGGCACGCCGAAGGGCGTTGCACTGACACACAGCAACATTTTGTCGAATACGGCGCAGGCCGCCGCGCGCATCGATTTCAACATGAGCGACCGGCTGTTCAACATCCTGCCTGTCTTCCATAGCTTCGGTTTGACGGCGGGTCTGATCCTGCCCCTGGTTTCAGGGGTGCCGGTCAATCTTTATCCGTCGCCGCTGCACTACCGGGTCATTCCGGAGCTGATCTATGGTTCGAACGCAACCATCATGTTTGCGACCGACACATTCCTCAGCGGTTACGCTCGGGCCGCCCATGCCGATGACCTGCGTTCGATCCGCTATATCTTCGCAGGCGCCGAACATGTGAAGGCCTCGACGCGGGAGATCTACATGAACAAGTTCGGCATTCGTATTCTGGAAGGTTATGGCGTCACCGAAGCTGCGCCCGTCATCGCCATCAATACGCGCCTTTACAACAAGCCCGGCAGTGTTGGAAAACTCCTGCCCGGTATGGAGGCACGCCTTGAGCCGGTCCCTGGCGTGACAGAGGGCGGCCGACTCTTCGTCCGTGGTCCCAATGTCATGGCGGGTTATTTCAAGACTGATAAACCGGGTGTCTTACAGCCGCTGGAAGATGGCTGGCACGATACGGGCGATATCGTCACCATCGACGAGGACGATTTCATCACCATTCGCGGCCGGGCCAAGCGCTTTGCCAAGATTGGCGGCGAGATGATCTCGCTGGCCGCCGTCGAAGCTGTTGCCGGAGACCTGTGGCCTGGCGTTCTCAGCGTCGTTGTCAATCTTCCCGATCCGCGCAAGGGCGAACGCCTCGTGCTGATGACAGAAAAGGAAGGGGCGACGAAAGCTGAATTTGCTGCCTTCGCGAAACAGAAGGGACTGACCGAACTTGCCGTTCCCTCAGACGTGATCATCGGCAAGGTGCCGGTGCTGGGTTCTGGCAAGGTCGACTTCGTCGGTGCGGCAAAGCTTCTGGAGGAGCGCTACGCCAAAGTGGCATAAGGTGAAGACACCGCCTGCTTTCTATGAGAAACCGGCCTTCGCGCCGGTTTCCTCGGTTTTGTTGTCCGTCAAATTGCCTGGCGCAGCAACGGCAGGCTGGCCGACATGGTCGGCGCTTGCATGATCGCAGGCCTTATCGAAGATCCCATGCCAGCTGTTTCGCCGTAAACCTGATGAAGCGTCCGCTCCAAAGCCGGCCAACCTCCGGGTGACCAGCCGAGCGATTGGAGACGCTTGGTGTCCATGGAACAGAGGGCTGATTTGTCGGATGGCGGTGGCAGCAGATGCGGGGAATAGACCTGCGTGCGGACAATGGACAGGATGTCCCGTGTGTCGACGGCAATATCGGAAACGTTGAAGATCTGGCCGGATATGCGTCCAGCCTCCGTTTCCAGCATCAATCGGACGGCCCGGGCGAGATCGCGACCATGGACCTCCGTGCCGGCCCGAGCAGCAACCGGATGGCCGGTGAGATAGTCGCGGACGAGGCCGTCCCATTTGACCGGAGTAAGTTCGCCATAAACACCCGTTGAACGCAGGCTCGCTGTGGCGAAACCTGGTGCGGCAAGATCTGCCAAAGCGCCTTCGGCCTTGGCTTTGATCTCGCCATAAAGGCTCTGTCGCGTGGCAGTGGTCGTTTCTGTCAGAAGCGTTCCAGGCGCGTGCTCGTCCCCATAGGCAGCGCGGCTGGAGAGAAAAACGCAGCGACGAATTCCTGAACGCTTGGCCGCTTCGAAAAGGCGAACCGAGCCCTCAAGGTTCAGCCGCTGAAATTCACCTGGGTCGTCGCCTTCGCCGCCACGATAGTAACCTGGCTTATGCGCAAATCCGGCATGCACGAAAAAATATGCATCGTCGAAAGCATCAGGTGCTGCGGCATCCGGATCAAGCGAAAGAGGCGTAAAGGGAACATCCTGCGAGAAGGTGCCCGGCAACGGCTTTTGCCGGCCGCCGATGATCACCTTGTAGCCTTTGGAAAGCAGCTCCTCGACAATATAGCGCCCGACAATGCCCATGCCGCCAGATACCAGAACTTTCATAATGCCCCTTGCGGATTGCGCATGTTGGCGATCTCAGGTGCGTCTTGACCGGTATAGTAGACGTGCCAAAGCTCGATAAGCGGTTTGAGGTCTTCAACCTTGGGGTGGTCCGGCTCCCAGGGTTTTTCATATTGAAAATGGAGCACGCGAACACTTTGCCAATCCCATAGCGCCGGCAATTTGAACCAGACATATTGCAGCATGTTGAAATAGACAGGCAGGCCGTGCCATTCGGGAAAGAAAAGTTGGAGGAAAGTCTGGTCGGTGCGTGGGAAAAAACTGTCCGGCTGATCGAGCGCGGCAAGCATTGCATTGAACGTCTCGATGTTCGGCTCAGCGACAAACAGACCTGAGTTCAGTCGCCGAAAATCTTCAAGGCTTTCGTAAACATTGGGGGCAGCGCAAAACTCCGGGTAATCGAAGAGCCTGTCGATGTTCCTCAAAACGATCGCGTCTGCATCGATGAAAATGCATCGCTTGTACTCCGTCAGCTCCCACAGGCGTAGCTTGCAGAAATTGTCGAGCGGGGTATGAAAGCTGGGCTTGCGCCCTTTCGTAAAGGGCGCCTTCTGATGCAACTTGCTGCGACCATGTCGTTCGTTGAATTCGTCAGACAGCGGCAGATGGGCGACCTCGATCAGCCGGCAACCGAGTGCGGCAAGGCGGTGGAGGTCTGCGCGATCAAGCGCGCCGGTGTAAAGCACAACGATATCAGCCTGCGTTCGCGTCCACCGCAGCGAATGAACGAGGGCTGTCGCGCCTTTGATGTAGTCTTGGTTGGTGACGAGGGTCACATAGGCGAAGGAGCTTGCGCCGCTCATGACACCGATTTCAGCCTCTTGCCTTCCGGATCCCGGTCGATGGTGGCCGCAAGGTCCTTGGTCCAGGCGGAAACTGCCGGCACGCGAGAGCGATCCACACGATAGGCAAACTTCCTGGCGACATCGACGATTTCGCTCAACAGGCCGTCTTGCAGCGTGGTTGGATTGAGGCCAAGCGCAAGGAACTTGTCGTTTTTGACGATCAGATCGTTTTCCGGCGCTTCCTTGCGAGGATTGGGGAGCCAGGCGATCTTCGAGCCGGTCATGCCGGCAACAAGTTCAGCAAGATCGCGAACCCGATGCGTCTCCGTCATTTGGTTGAAGATCTCAACGCGCGCGCCGCGAACAGGCGGATTTTTCAGCGCAAGTTCGATGCAGCGCACGGAGTCTTGGATATGGATGAAGGCCCGCGTTTGCCCGCCCGTCCCATGAACCGTCAGGGGGTAGCCGATCGCGGCCTGGATCAGAAAGCGGTTCAGCACCGTGCCGTAATCGCCATCATAGTCGAAGCGATTGACGAGCTGGGGATGCTGACGCGTCTCGTGGGTATGTGTCCCCCAAACGATGCCCTGATGAAGATCGGTGATGCGCAGCCCGTCATTCTTGGCGTAAAACTGGAACAGAAGCTGATCGAGGCACTTCGTCATATGGTAGATGGAGCCCGGATTGGCGGGATAAAGAATGTCCTGCTGTACCGTCTCGCCCGTCGTGGTTTCCACGCCGACGGATAAGAAGCCCTCTGGGATAGCGGCGCCGACCGTCGAGTAGCCATAGACACCCATTGTGCCGAGATGGACGAGATGCGCATCGAGGTCGATCTCGACGAGGGCGTTCAGCAGATTGTGCGTGGCGTTGACGTTATTGTTGACCGTGTAATTCTTGTGGCGGTCGCTTTTCATGGAGTAGGGGGCCGCCCGTTGTTCGGCGAAATGCACGATTGCATCCGGCCGGTTGGCGGAAAGCCAGTTTTTCAGAAGCTCGTAATCCTTGGCGAGATCAATGAGATTGAAATGGATCCGTCGTCCCGTCTCGGCATGCCAGATGCGAGTGCGCTCCTGGATGGAATCCATTGGGGTCAGAGATTGAACCCCGAGCTCGGTATCGATCCAGCGGCGCGACAGGTTGTCGAGAATGTGGATCTCGTGACCGGCGGCAGAAAGATGGAGGGAGGTCGGCCAGCCGATAAACCCGTCTCCACCCATGATGGCAATTTTCATGACATACCCTCCTTCGTCCCGCCCGACAGGTTAACTAGCGGTCATGACAGGTTTTCAACGCCAGCGGCCGCTTTTTGGATTGCCGCTTCGCCCTCTTCGGCTTAAGGGGCGCGGCAGACATTGGAGAAGAAGATGGATCAGCTATCATCTCTGGCAGGCCGGCTCGATCAGGGCAGCCATAGATTGCTGCAGCGCGTTTACTACGAGGACACCGATTTTTCCGGTCTCGTCTATCATGCGCGCTATCTGCATTTTCTGGAACGCGGCCGCACAGATTATCTACGGTGCCTCGGCGTGGCGCAAAGCGAGCTGGTCGGTATCGACGAAGAAGGCTTGGTATTCGTCGTTCACCGCATGGAAATCGACTTCAAGGCGCCGGCGCGCATGGACGATGTGATTGAGGTCGTCACCCGTACGGAAAAGGCCGGTGGAGCAAAAATGGCTCTCTCGCAGGAAATCCGTCGAGGTGAGAGCCTGCTGATCGCCGCAAAGGTGATCATTGCCGTCATCAATCGCCAGGGCCGTCCACGTCGCCTTCCTGAAGACCTTACGCGTCAATTGTCCAGCGCGACAGCTTAAGGCGGCTGTTGTCTGGAGAACGGGCAAAGGATGGCATTTTTCACCCGATCCATTATCGTTGTCGCCAAATCTCAGGGGGATCTGCCGTGCTTATCATTTTCAGCGGATTGCCAGGAAGCGGAAAAACGACGACCGCGCAAAGCCTCGCGCGAGCGATCGGGGCTGTTTATCTCAGAGTTGATACGATCGAACAGACCTTGCGGGAGGCCGACGATGGACGACATGAAGGTCCTGCCGGCTATATGATCGCGTACCGTGTCGCCGAAGATAATCTCGTGCTTGGCGCAACGGTTATCGCAGACTGCGTGAATGGTCTAAATCTGACACGTGATGCCTGGATGCTGGTCGCGGCGAAAACAATCTCACCGGTTGCGGAGATCGAGATCGTCTGTTCCGACGAGAAAGAACATCGCAGGCGGGTGGAGACCCGGGATACCGACGTTGAAGGCCTTATCAAGCCGACGTGGTCCGAAACGCAGACGCGCGTTTATGAACCGCGCAAGCGTACACCCATCATGATTGATACGGCCGTTCAATCGACGGATGAGATCGTCGCCGATCTGATCGAGCGTCTCGGCTTCACGAAGAAGCGCGCTGGCCTTGCTAAAACTTGAATTTTATGTGAAGGAATTCGCGCCGCAGGATAGGCTTCGGCAGAAGAACTTTCGCTTGCGGGTTCAGCTTTCGTGTAAAATTGCGTGAACGCCATCTATTCGATGCGTATCACGCTAACGGACTATTAACGATAATAGTGTCTTACTCGGAAAGTCACAGTTTGTGCGGTGCACGCCTTCCTTTGACCAAATTTGACGGCGAGGAAGGCGGCATAAGGCTACGAGCTTGACCAGGGCTTGCAGGCGTCGGCCGGAACTCTTCTTGCGCGATCAACTTCATTCCGCCCGGTCGAGAGCCGGGCGTTCGGATTCGGGGATTTGGGATCTATGGAACAAGCAGGATTGGCAGCAGCAACAGCCGACGTAACACTTTGGTCGCTGTTCATGCAGGCAGGTCTCGTCGTGAAACTGGTCATGCTCGGCTTGATCGGCGCGTCCGTGTGGACCTGGGCGATCGTCATCGACAAAACGATGGCATTCAACAAAGCGCGGCGGCAATTCGATAAGTTCGAACAGGTGTTCTGGTCTGGCCAGTCTCTGGAAGAACTCTACAGAACACTTTCCGAGCGAACGAATACAGGCCTTGCTGCGATCTTCGTTGCGGCGATGCGCGAATGGAAAAAGAGCTTCGAGCGCGGAGCGCGCTCGCCGATCGGACTGCAGATGCGTATCGACCGGGCGATGGACGTCACGCTGACGCGCGAATCTGAAGTTCTGTCGGCGCGGCTGGGTTCGCTCGCCACCATTGGCTCTGCCGGCCCCTTCATCGGTCTTTTCGGTACGGTCGTCGGTATCATGACCTCGTTCCAGGCGATCGCCGGTTCGAAATCCACGAACCTTGCCGTTGTTGCGCCTGGTATCGCCGAAGCTTTGCTGGCAACGGCCATCGGCCTTGTCGCCGCTATTCCGGCGGTTATCGCCTACAACAAATTTACCGCTGATGCGGGCAAGCTTTCCGGTCGCATGGAAGGCTTCGCGGATGAGTTTTCTGCCATCCTTTCGCGCCAGATCGACGAAAAGCTGCAGCCGCGTCAGGCGGCGCAGTAAAAGGAGCGCACTATGGGAATGGCTCTTGGAGGCTCCGGCGGCAGCGGCGGTGGACGACGCCGTCGCGGGGGCGCACGGCGCGCCGCGATCTCTGAAATCAACGTGACGCCGCTTGTCGACGTTATGCTCGTGCTGCTCATCATTTTCATGGTGGCCGCACCGATGATGACCGTCGGCGTGCCTGTCGACCTGCCGGAAACGCAGGCAAAGGCACTGAATGCCGAAACCCAGCCGATCACGATTTCCGTGAAGAACAGTGGCGAAGTCTTCATTCAGGAGACGCCGATCGCCGTTGAAGACGTTGCCGCGAAATTGGAAGCGATTGCCAAGACTGGCTACAACGAACGGATTTTCGTGCGTGGTGATGCGACCGCTCCCTATGGCGTAATCGCCGATGTGATGGCGCGCATTCAAAATGCCGGCTTCAAGAATATTGGTCTCGTCACACAAGAGAAGAAGAACAAGTAGCCGCGCCGATGAAGGCAAGTGTCGTCACATCCGGGATTTTGCATGGCACGCTCCTCGCCTTCATGCTGGTGACCCTTGGGGCACCAGAACCCATGATGTCGCCGGAGAGCGAAGCCGTGCCGGTCGATATCGTTCAGGCCGATGCCGTTGCGCAGGGCGACGATAAGGCGCCTGCCAAGGAAAAGCCTGCTCCTAAGCCGACCGAGCGCCCCGACAACAACGAGAGCGCGGAAAATCTCGGTGACAACAAGACTGACATCAAGGCTCCGCCGGTTCCGAACGCCAAACCGACCAACAGCGACGCTGTAGCGCCGCCGAAGCCGAGCGAAAAACCGCAGCCGGAAAACGATCCGACACCCAATGAGGTCAAGGACGTGGCGAAGGAAGACACAGATACGGTTGAACAGAAGCAGGCCGCCAGCCAGCCTCCGCCGCAGCCTGCCATTCCGACGCCGCCGAAGCCTGAGGAAAAGCCACAAGAGGATGCCGAGCCGCCGAAGCCGGATGCCGAAGCCTTGCCGGACAAGGTGCCGACGCCGGTCGTGAAACCGCAGCCGAAGCCGCCTGAGCAGAAGCCGGTCGAGAAGCCGGCGGAAAAACCGCAGGACCAACAGAAAGCGACTGAGACCGCCAGCGACAAGAAGAAGGCGGATCAGAAGCAGCAGAAGGCGAAGTCGACCAATTCGCCGAAGAGCGATTTCAATGCCAATGAAATTGCAGCGCTTCTCGACAAGCGCGATCCTTCCGCCGGCGGGGCCAAACGTTCGACGCAAACCGCCTCGCTTGGCGCCAAGAAAGCGCTTGGTACCGCGCTGAGCTCGAATGAAATCGACGGTATCAAAGGGCAAATCGAAGGCAACTGGAACATGACGCCGGGCATGCCCGGTGTTGAGGAGGTTCGCGTGCAGGTCGTGGTCCAGTTGGACCAGCAGGGCAATGTCGTCGGGCGTCCGGAAGTCACGGCAACGGGTGGGCCGGACAGCACGCGCCGCGCCGTCGAGTTTGCCTGTCTTCGCGCCGTAATGCGCTCTTCGCCGCTTAAAAACCTGCCTGCCGGAAAATATGACGGCGAGACAGGCTGGAACACAATGACACTGAACTTCGACCCGAGCGACTTTGCGCTCTAAGACATCGCGCCGCGTCTGCGGCTCGCATAATGCTGAAAGGCTTTTGGGATGATCAAGAACAAGTTGATACGCGCGCTTGCGATTGCGGCGGGTATTTTCGCCACGATGATCGTTGGAAGTCCGGCCAATGCAGCCGTGACCATCGATATCCGGAAAGGCAATGTCCAGCCCTTGCCGATTGCCATCACGGATTTCGTGCAGGGCGATATGGCGGCACAGATCTCGGCCGTTATCGCCGCCGACCTGCAGCGCTCGGGCCTTTTCGCGCCGATCAACAAGCAGGCCTTCATCGAAAAGATCACCAATCCCGACACATCGCCGCGCTTCGAGGACTGGAAGGCCATCAACGCCCAGGCGCTCGTGACGGGTCGTGTCACGCAGCAGGCGGATGGACGGCTTCGCGCTGAATATCGTTTGTGGGATACCTTTGCCGGCCAGCAGCTTTCGAGCGGCCAGTTCTTCGCTCAGCCGGACAGCTGGCGCCGCGTCGCGCATATCATCGCCGATGCGATCTACAAGCAGATCACCGGTGAGGACGGCTATTTCGATACCCGCGTCGTTTTCGTGTCCGAATCGGGTCCCAAGCAGCAGCGCAAGCGTCAGCTGGCGATCATGGACCAGGACGGTTTCAACGTGCGTACGCTGACGGACGGACGTGACCTTGTGCTGACGCCGCGCTTTTCGCCGAACCGGCAGGAAGTGACGTACATGTCCTTCGCCAACAACCAGCCGCGCGTTTATCTGCTGCAGCTTGAAACGGGACAGCGCGAGGTCGTCGGTAACTTTCCCGGCATGACTTTCTCGCCACGCTTTTCGCCCGACGGTCAGAAGGTCATCATGAGCCTTCAGCAGGACAGCAACTCAAACATCTACACGATGGACCTGCGCTCGCGCACGACGACGCGCCTTACCAGCACGGCAGCGATCGACACATCGCCCTCCTACTCGCCTGACGGCCAGAAGGTCGCGTTTGAAAGCGATCGCGGCGGCCAATCGCAGATTTACGTGATGAATGCGGATGGTTCCGGCCAGACCCGCATTTCCTTTGGCGATGGCCGTTACTCGACCCCGGTCTGGTCTCCGCGTGGCGATCTCATCGCCTTTACGAAGCAATCGGGCGGTAAGTTCTCGATCGGCGTCATGAAGCCGGATGGTTCCGGTGAGCGCATCCTGACGACGGGCTTCCACAACGAAGGTCCGACCTGGGCGCCGAACGGACGTGTCATCATGTTCTTCCGCGAGGCGGCAGGATCTGGCGGCCCGCAGCTCTATTCGATCGATCTGTCGGGGTATAACGAACAGCTGATCAAGACCCCCGGCTACGCATCGGACCCTGCATGGTCTCCGCGGCTGGAATAGGCGTGCCTTTTTCTTGCCGCAAAGTCCTGAGAACGCAGCTTATTCACGAAATCAACGGCCTGTTAACCATAATTGTAGATTGTGCATTAACCGAGTGTGGTTACAGTCTGGCAACCCTGTCATCAGACAAATTGACATCGTAAGGAGAGGACCGGCCATGAGCCGTATCGAAGCCCCGGCAATGAGCCGTATTCGCAATTTCGCCGCTAACCCCGTCATGATCGCCCTGTTTGCGGGCCTTGCACTTGCAAGCTGCGCCAAGAAGCCAGTCAACAGTGCAGGCGATCTCGGCCTCGGCGGCGCTGGCTCGGCCACGCCCGGTTCGGCTCAGGACTTCACCGTCAATGTCGGCGACCGCATCTTCTTCGATACGGACTCGTCGTCGATCCGTGCCGATGCCGGCCAGACGCTTGACCGTCAGGCTCAGTGGCTTGCCCGCTATCCGAAATATGCGATCACCGTTGAAGGCCATGCCGACGAGCGCGGCACGCGCGAATACAACCTTGCACTCGGCGCACGTCGCGCTGCAGCCGCCAAGGACTACCTGGCATCGCGCGGTGTTCCAGCTTCGCGCATGAAGACGATCTCCTACGGCAAGGAACGTCCGGTTGCCGTCTGCGACGACATTTCCTGCTGGTCGCAGAACCGCCGCGCCGTTACCGTTCTTGGTGGTGCAGGCATGTAAGCGTCTCGCCAGCGCCAAGGCGCGAGCAGAGAATGACGATTTCGTGAGGCGGTCCGCGTGCGGGCCGCCTTCTCTTTTTGACCACACTTTGGCCAGTTTCCGTTGCTTTTTGAAGCCAGTTGGCAAAATCTCCTGTTTGTGCCATCCGGCGCAAAGAATCACTGGGACTGGGACAGGAAAAACCACATGAAGAAATTTGTCGTGGCAGGCATGGTATGCCTGGCGGCGATCGCAGGGACGGGAAGCGCGGCAAGCGCAACCACGCTGTTCGGCTGGCATCTCGGCGAACGGCAAGCTGCGCAGCCACCGGCACCGCAGGCGCCGATCGTCAATGTGCAAAGCGGCGGGACGGAAATGCGCGTCCAGCAACTCGAGGAGCAGATGCGCCAGTTGAATGGCCGCATCGAGGAAATGAGCTATCAGTTGCTTCAGATGCAGGAGACGCTGCGCAAGAACCAGGAAGACAACGAATTCCGGTTCCAGTCTCTTGAAAAGGGCGGCGCTGCACCAGCCAGCGCACCGGCCGGCAACACGAAGCCGATGAAGAAGAGCGAAGCGGTGCCACCTGCCGGTGGCGCTGGCGGAGGGGCTAGCGGCGGCGATGACGTTGCCGGTGTCATCAACCAGACGGATGACTTGGGGCAGGGGGCGGCAAGTGACGCCCCCTCGGTCGGCCAGCCACCACGCCAGCTCGGCTCCATTCAGTTCGACCAGAAGGGCAATCCGGTTGGCGGCGGGGTGAACCCGCAGGCCAGCGTGGGTTCGGGGCCGCCTCCGAACGTCGACAAGAGCCCATCCTCGCAGACCGCCTCTCTCGGCAGCGAGAACGATCAGTATAAAGCGGCCTATAACCACGTGATTGCCGGGGATTATCCCCTGGCTGAGCGCGAGTTCACCCAATATATCCAGCAATATCCGTCTGGCGCCAAGGCTGCCGAGGCAAATTACTGGCTGGGTGAAGCGCTCTATTCTCAGGGTAAGTATAATGAGGCGGCAAAGACCTTCCTGAATGCCCATCAGAAATATGCGGGCACGCAGATGGCGCCTGAAATGCTTTTAAAGCTCGGCATGTCGCTTGCCGCGCTCGATAATACCGAGACTGCCTGCGCCACACTGCGCGAAGTAACGAAGCGCTACCCCAAGGCTTCCAAGGCCGTGACCAACAAGGTGGCCAGTGAACAAAAGCGCCTCTCCTGCTAGAGGAAGGCACTTTGGTCGTGGATAGTCCGCCCGGCCTTTCAGAGGCTCTCGGCCATTTCTTGGACAAGCTGGATGCGCCCTGCCGCATCATGGTAGCCGTCTCCGGCGGCAGCGATTCTACCGGTTTGCTTGTCGGACTTGCCGATGCGATAGCAGCTCATCCTCATTTGCAATTCTCTCTTTGTGCCGCAACGGTCGATCATGGACTGCGCAAGGCATCTGCAGACGAGGCGATGGCTGTCGCGATGCTCTGCCGCACGCTGGGGATCCCACACAAAATTCTGACGTGGCACGGAGACAAACCAACCAGCGGATTGATGGCGGCTGCCCGCGAAGCGCGCTATGGGCTGCTCGCTGAGGCCGCCGAAGCCTTTGGCGCCAATCTTCTTGTAACAGGTCATACACTCGACGACCAACGCGAGACGCTGCTGATGCGCTCGCAGCGGTCTGCAAAGCCAACCGGCGGCATTTATGATCTTGTTCTTTACGATCGCAGACTTTGGATTGCGCGACCGCTCCTGACATGCACGCGTTCCGCCATTCGCGATTTCCTGAGAATTCGCGCCGTGTCGTGGATCGACGATCCGAGCAATGAAGACGAAAAGTATGAGCGGGTGCGCTTGCGAAAGGCGCTCGCCGCCGGCGCAGCCCGCCCGCTCGCTGTTGCTCCACTGCTTGACGAGGGGCTTGGTCTGCGCGCTGCCAAATGGCTGGAGACGTGCTTTACTCTTCATCAGGGGTGCCTCGGTCAAATCGCGCGCTCAGGTCTTGAGGCGGAGCCCGCGGTTCTCGATTACGGTCTTTCCCGCCTTGCCAGCATTTTCGGCGGGCGCGAATTTTTGCCAGGCGAGGCGCAGCGGCTGGCGCTGATGGACTTTGNCGCTCAGGTCTTGAGGCGGAGCCCGCGGTTCTCGATTACGGTCTTTCCCGCCTTGCCAGCATTTTCGGCGGGCGCGAATTTTTGCCAGGCGAGGCGCAGCGGCTGGCGCTGATGGACTTTGCGGCAGGCAAGGGGCCGCGACGCCTCGCGATCGCGCGCACATTGTTCGACATGCGCCGCCAAGGACTTTACCTCAGCCGTGAGGCGCGTGGTCTGCCGACTGCAACCGTTGCGCCCGGCGGAAAATTGATTTGGGACGAACGCTTTGTGATTGCCAACGTCTCATCGCATGCGATCTCGGTGAAGGCTTACAAGGTCACACCAAGCGAGCCTCAGGCGGACGCCGCATTCGAAGACGTCAGTTCCCTGCCGGCGCAAGCGCTTGCCGTCGCGCTTGCCTGCCGTCCCTTTATTGTAAGGCAAACAGCGGGCGAGGTGCGCGTTACGCCTTACGTCGCGCCTTTCGATCGATTTCTGACAAAATTGGATTTCGCCTTTGCGCAAGTTGTCGCACGGAAATGGTCATTGATGGGCTATCCAAGCCCGCCTCTCGCCCTTATAGACGGAAATTAAGCCTTACATGGGCGTCTGCCTTGGCAAGCGCTTACCGGACCCCTATGTTAGGAGCCTATGAGGCGGCCTGCGGCCGCATATCCGGGGAGTTCGATGAACCCTAACTTACGTAATTTCGCCCTTTGGGCGATCATAGCTCTGCTGCTGATCGCCCTTTTCAGTATGTTCCAGACCTCGCCCACGCAGTCGAGCTCACGTGATATTGCCTATTCGCAATTCCTTCGTGAAGTCGATGCCGGACGGGTGAAGGAGGTTGTCGTGACCGGCAACCGCATCACGGGCGCCTATGCTGAAAATGGTACTCCATTCCAAACCTACGCACCTGTAATCGACGACAATCTGCTCGAGCGTCTGCAGCAGAAGAATGTCCAGGTTGCAGCGCGTCCTGAGGTCGATGGTTCTTCAGGCTTCCTTTCATATCTCGGTACCCTTCTACCGATGCTGCTGATCCTTGGCGTCTGGCTGTTTTTCATGCGCCAGATGCAGGGTGGTTCGCGCGGTGCCATGGGGTTCGGCAAATCGAAAGCCAAGCTCCTGACAGAGGCACATGGCCGCGTGACGTTTGAAGACGTTGCCGGTGTCGACGAAGCGAAGCAGGATCTTGAAGAGATCGTCGAATTCCTGCGCGATCCGCAAAAGTTTCAGCGTCTTGGCGGCAAAATTCCGCGCGGTGTGCTGCTCGTCGGTCCGCCCGGTACGGGTAAGACGCTTCTGGCGCGCGCCATTGCGGGCGAAGCCAATGTGCCGTTCTTTACGATTTCGGGTTCCGACTTCGTCGAAATGTTCGTTGGTGTCGGTGCCTCGCGCGTTCGCGACATGTTCGAGCAGGCGAAGAAGAATGCGCCATGCATCATCTTCATCGACGAAATCGATGCCGTCGGTCGCCATCGTGGCGCAGGTCTCGGCGGCGGTAACGACGAACGCGAACAGACATTGAACCAGTTGCTGGTTGAAATGGATGGTTTCGAAGCCAACGAGGGGATTATCCTCATCGCTGCGACGAACCGTCCGGACGTTCTCGATCCAGCGCTGCTTCGTCCGGGCCGCTTCGACCGCCAGGTCGTAGTGCCGAATCCAGACATCGTCGGCCGTGAGCGTATCCTCAAAGTTCACGCTCGCAACGTGCCGCTGGCGCCGAATGTCGATCTGAAGACGCTGGCGCGTGGTACGCCGGGCTTTTCGGGTGCCGATCTGATGAACCTCGTCAACGAAGCTGCTCTCATGGCAGCGCGCCGTAACAAGCGCGTCGTCACGATGCAGGAATTCGAAGACGCCAAGGACAAGATCATGATGGGCGCGGAACGTCGTTCCTCGGCCATGACCGAAGCGGAAAAGAAGCTGACCGCCTATCACGAAGCAGGTCACGCGATCACCGCGCTCAATGTGGCCGTGGCCGATCCGCTGCACAAAGCGACGATCATCCCGCGCGGTCGTGCCCTCGGCATGGTCATGCAGCTGCCGGAAGGCGACCGCTACTCCATGAGCTATAAGTGGATGGTGTCGCGTCTGTGCATCATGATGGGTGGACGTGTCGCTGAAGAGCTGACCTTCGGCAAGGAAAACATCACGTCAGGCGCGTCGTCCGACATCGAGCAAGCCACGAAGCTCGCTCGGGCCATGGTGACGCAATGGGGCTTCTCCGATCAACTCGGTCAGGTCGCCTATGGCGAGAACCAGCAGGAAGTCTTCCTTGGTCATTCGGTATCGCAGTCGAAAAACGTCTCCGAAGCTACGGCTCAGAAGATCGATAACGAAGTGCGCCGTTTGATTGACGAGGCCTATCAGCAGGCCCGCACCATCCTCACGGAAAAGCATGATGAATTCGTCACGCTGGCGGAAGGTCTCCTTGAGTATGAGACCCTGTCAGGCGATGAAATCAAAGCTCTGATCAAGGGCGAGAAGCCGTCGCGCGATCTCGGCAACGACAACCCGCCGAGCCGCGGCTCCGCCGTTCCCAAGGCTGGCGCTCGCCCGAATAGAGGCGATGAGCCAGAAGGCGGGCTTGAACCGCAACCTCACTAAGATGAAACCCGCTTCGGCGGGTTTTTTCATGCCTGTGCGGTATCTGTTCGGTAACGTCGGATGATGCGGTAACGGGATATGATCGCTTTTCTCGCTATTTTACGTGCTGAATCGCTGAATTTATGCGATGCGCTAACCAATCATTAGTAAGCCCTGACCAAGGCTTCTAACAACATGGCATGTATCTGACATCGCCATCAGGCTGTGCGCGGCAAATGGCCTGCGCAGCATGTAAAGGAGCATTCATGAAGAGACGTTACTTCGGCACCGACGGCATTCGCGGCCAGTCCAATGTTTTCCCGATGACGCCGGATCTTGCCATGCGTGTGGGCATTGCTGTGGGCACGATCTTTCGGCGTGGCAATCATCGCCACCGCGTGGTGATCGGCAAGGATACCCGTCTTTCCGGCTACATGCTGGAAAACGCAATGGTCGCCGGTTTCACGGCAGCAGGTGTCGATGCTTTCGTTCTCGGACCGATCCCGACGCCCGCCGTGGCGATGCTGACGCGTTCGTTGCGGGCCGATATCGGTGTGATGATCTCCGCCTCGCATAATCCATACCAGGATAATGGCATCAAACTGTTCGGGCCGGACGGCTACAAGCTTTCCGACGATCTCGAGATGCAAATCGAGGATTTGCTGGAGCGCGACCTTTCCACGCAGCTTGCAAAGTCCGACGATATTGGCCGCGCAAAGCGTATCGACGGCGTACAGGACCGCTATGTCGAACATGCCAAGCGTACCTTGCCGCGCGATGTTACGCTGAAGGGCCTGCGGATCGCCATCGATTGCGCCAATGGCGCGGCCTATAAGGTTGCACCGCAGGCGCTTTGGGAACTTGGCGGGGATGTCGTGACGATCGGCAACGAGCCGAACGGAACGAATATCAATCTCAATTGCGGTTCCACCAGCCCCGTCGCGCTGCAGAAGAAGGTCAATGAAGTGCGCGCCGACATCGGCATTGCCCTTGACGGCGATGCAGACCGCGTGATCGTGATCGACGAGAACGGTTCGATTATCGATGGCGACCAGCTGATGGCCGTCATCGCAGAAAGCTTTGCCGAGAGCGACCAGCTGCGCGGCGGCGGGATCGTTGCAACGGTCATGTCCAATCTGGGGCTTGAGCGCTTTCTTCAGGGCAAGGGCCTTGGCCTTGTGCGCACGAATGTCGGCGACCGCTATGTGGTCGAGCATATGCGGCATAACAATTACAATGTCGGCGGCGAGCAATCCGGTCATATCGTTCTGTCCGACTACGGCACCACCGGTGATGGTCTCGTCGCTGCGCTGCAGGTTCTGGCGGCGGTCAAGCGCACCGGTAAGACCGTCAGCGAAGTCTGCCGGCGCTTCGAGCCGGTCCCGCAGCTTCTGCGCAATGTGCGTATTACAGGCGGCAAGCCGCTGGAAGAGGCCGAAGTGATGCAGGCTATCGACGATGCCAAGGCCGAACTGGGCAATCGCGGTCGTCTTGTCATCCGACCTTCGGGCACCGAGCCTCTTATCCGCGTGATGGCAGAAGGTGATGATCGCAGCCAAGTCGAGCGTATCGTCAACGATCTCGTCACCGTTATCTCGGGCGTACGCGTCGCCGCGTAGAGTCATCCCAAAAAGGTCCGAGCAGGTTCGTCGTGCAACGCGCGCATTGCGCAATGCAGTGCCGTGGTTTGCGCTGGGGTTTGCGCTGGGGCCATGTGGTTGCATCCTGTTTGAGAAGCCTTGACGCGAGCTGCGTTGCGCCACAACTTCCACCTCTTTCATCAGGGAGGCGAAGAGGGATGCATGGTCTGACGATCTTTGCCTTGGTTGTTCTGGCTTTCGGGTTGGGAGGGAAAAGCGTGTATGGCAACGAGGACCATTATCCCGAGCCCCTCGCTTCGACACGCGGCGAACTGACCGAGAGACTACAAAAGGCCGGCCTTTCGACGCATGCGGTTTCGGCAATTGGCGGTTCGGCGCGGGAAGCGCTGCTGCTGACAACGATCCCTTCGGACGATGCAACCATTCCGATCGGCGCCAGCAAATTTGGTGGGTCGCCCGATCTTCCAAGGCAGATGGGATGGCCCATTCGTCCCGCGTATGACAATGCGGCCGAGCTCTCCAAACAATTCGAGACGGAAGCAGCCAACCTTTATGCCGATGCAGGGCAAGCTCCGCCGTGGATGAATGAGGAGGAGGGGCGTGCTTACCTCGAGCGCCGAACTGCGATGAACAAGAAACTGATGGAGGAGACGCGCGCGCTTTTGAGCAAATACGATCCTGATGGCGCGCAGTTGGAGATACCCAAGCGCGATGTGTCTGAGATTGCCGATCATGCGCAAGAATTGCTGCGGCAATCGAAGGCCGTCAAAGAAGACTTTCCGCTGATGTTCATCGCCCAGCTCGACCTCGGCGAACTCAGTCAGAACAACGCCCTTGATCCCGCCTTGCCCAAAACGGGCAGGCTGCTCATCTTTTACGATCTTCCTATCTTGCCGCCGGATTTCTCGCCGGCAGCCAAGGCCGGGTGGAAGGTGGTCTATGACGAAACGCCGTCGAAGGATCTGCAGCGCGCCGTTCTGCCGCCGGTCCTGAAGGAATTTCCCTCATCTGCGCCATTGACCTCAGCTAAGCTGCAGCCTCAGTCTGCCGTTACCACGATGCCGGTTATGGATGCGTCTTATCGTGCTTTGGAAGGCATGCAGACGGACGATACGCAGCGATATCGCGATTGGCTCTCCAATCTTGGCTGGCCAACCGATCGACCGGGTGTTCATCAACTTGGAGGCTGGCCACTTCTCATTCAGCCGGGACTGCAATCACGGACCCAGCTCGCCGCGCATGGGATTGATGCCGGCAACAGTGAGGCCTTTGACAGCGCAGATGCAAAAGCTCTTCTGCCGGAAGCGAAGGCTTGGCATTTGGTGCTGCAAATCTCCACGGACCCGGCAATTGGTTATCATCTGCCAGGCACCCTGAACTTTATCGTCAGAGATGATGATCTTGCTCAAAAGCGGTTCGATCGAGCCTGGGTTGTCTATCAGCAGGATTGATCGGCAGAGCATTTCGTGGAGCAAAACGCAAAAAAAAGCGCCCTACCGTTGGGGCGCCCTTTGATGTTGCAAAGGCAGCCGATCAGGCGAATTCCGGCTCGGATTTTTTGATCGCGCTCTTGCGTCCTGATGTTGCAACTTCAAGCTGGATGCGCCGCAGACGCGCAGCGCTTTCTAAAAGCTGAGCAAAGGCAGCCGGCGGTACGTTGTCTGCTTTGAGCACCAGGCCGATCATTGGATCGCTTACGATCTCAGAAATGGTCATCTCGGTATCCATCGTAATCCTCCATCATTTGAGAAGGACACTAGATGCACTCCGTAACAGCTTCGCGACCGAAGCAAGGTAAAATTGCGGCGGTGATTCACATAATGCTGATGGCTGTTTGAAAACGTGAGAGGCCGCTCAACAACAGTTAAGCGGCTTTGCCATTCGTGGCGACATCACCGGCCAGGTGACTACAGCCCACCGGGGAATGGTTGTTGCCCGCTCAAATCAAAAGATCTGAGCGGGACAAATCTTCAGGCCGCTCTGGCCAGCCGGCTGTCTTCGCGCGTCAGCTTAAAGTTTTGCAGCATGGTGTTCAAAGCTGCTGCCTCCGTGGCAAGACCATGGCTTGCCGCGGTTTGCTCTTCCACCATGGCAGCATTCTGCTGCGTCCCCTGGTCAATCGTATTGATTGCGGTGTTGATTTCCTGAAGACCCGTCGACTGTTCGTTCGAGGCGACAACGATGGCATTGATGTGCTTGTTGATCTCCTGCACTTCAGCGACGATGGCTTCCAGGGCCTTGCCGGTATTGCCGACCAAGGCCACGCCCGCCTCCACCTGCGATGTGGATGTGCTGATCAGCGTCTTGATTTCCTTTGCTGCTTTTGCCGAACGCTGGGCAAGTTCGCGCACTTCCTGCGCGACAACGGCAAAGCCTTTGCCGGCTTCTCCCGCGCGGGCGGCTTCGACGCCGGCATTCAGCGCGAGGAGGTTCGTTTGGAAGGCAATGTCGTCGATCACGCCGATGATCTTTGAAATCTCCGAAGAGGAATGCTCGATGCCTTCCATGGCCGCGACTGCATCGCCGACTATGACGCCGGATTGTTCGGCGTTGGCGCGGGTCTTTTCGACGAGGCGACGGACCTCTTCGGAGCGTTTGGCGGCGTCCTTCACGGCGGTGGTAATTTCCTCAAGGGCTGCAGCCGTTTCTTCCACGGAAGCAGCTTGCTGTTCGGTACGCTTGGCAAGATCGTCTGCGGAATGGCGTATCTCACTTGCGCCGGCATCAATCGCGCGCGCATTCTGGCCGACGTTGACGAGCGTCGCATTCAGCTTTGCCATCGACGCGTTGAAGTCGGTGCGCAGCCGATCGATACGCGACACGAACGGCGTATTGATCCTGTAGCTGAGGTCGCCTTCTGAAAGGCAAGCAAGACCCTTCGCGAGGGCATCGACGGCAAATTGAACATCCGCGCTGTCACGCTCACTCATCCGTTGACGTTCACCGCGCTCCTGCTCCGTTTGATTGCGCATGCGCTCCGTATCGCCTTCAAGACGTTGGCGCTCCAGCGCGTTGGTGCGGAAGACACCGACCGCAGCGGCCATGGAGCCAATTTGATCGGTTCTTTCAGCGCCTGGAATGGCGATATCGAGCTTGCCTGCCGCGAGTTCGTCCATTGCTGTGGTCATCTGGGTCACCGGGCGGATAACGAGGCGGCTTAGCAAGACCGCGAGGAAAGCGATCATGCCGGCAACTGCCAGAATGGTGGCAATGACTGCGGCGATGCGAAGCTCGGTCACGGAGGCATAGGCGGCTTTGCTATCGACCACGAAGCCGAGGTACCATTCGACCGATGGAAGACCCTTGACCGGGACGAAGCTGACAATCTTATCGACCCCGTTCAGGCCCGTATAGCTAAGCTGCGTACCGATTTTCGGTGTCTCGGACGGAAAAAGATCCGTCAGCGGCTTCAACACGAAGGCGTTGTCCGGGTGGATCAGAACCTTGCCGTCCTTGCTGACGAGAAAGGCATAGCCATCCGGCCCGGCATCGACCGACTGGATCATGGCGATCAACGCGGCAAGCGTAAAATCGCTTGCGGCAACGCCCACGAGTTTGCCATCCTGTTTGACAGGAAAGGCAGCGCTAATCACCAGCTTGCTGGTTGAGGCGTCGATGTAGGGCTCGGTCAAAATCGCCGCATCGGCCTTTACCGCTGCCTTGTACCACGGACGTTGGCGTGGGTCGTAGCCCGCCCGCATCTGGCTGACGGGCCAATTGTTATAGGCGCCGTCTTCCTGTCCATAATAAGTGGACTTGAATTCGCGAACGAGAATATCGTTGTGAAACGCGGTTTCGAGGCTCTTCTGATCGGTGGTCTTCGCAAGAGCCGAGGCAACCATTTCGGTCATGGTCACGCGCCCGCCGAGCCAGTTGGCAATGCTTTGCGCTGCTTCGTTTCCGGTCGCGCCTATCTTGTCTTCGACGAATTCCTGGGCGGCCTGCTTTTGCAGGCCGTCGATATAAAGAGAGAAGCCTCCGAAGGCGACGGCGACAACGCAGGAAGTTGCAGCGACAATTCGGGTCATCAAATTCGATTTACGTGTCATGGAAAAACCTTGGCAAACAGCACCATGGCCATAGTTGGGAGGGGCCATGCTGATCGTCTGTGGCGTCATGCCAATGGGGAACAAGACTGATGTCTTGCCGATCGCGGTCTTAAGCGGGGGCATTAAGACGTTTCATGGATCGCTTCTTACGAACGACAGGTAAAGAAAGCATAACTCGGTGCCGGTTGAGGCCTTTGCGAGCATCTCAGAAAGAGTGCGAAGGACATTCTCCCCCCAAATTCTTGGGGGTGCGGGCTCGTTTGGCACAGACTTCAAGAAAAGGTGGCTCTGAAAGATCTCGTTACAGATCTGTCCCACATGAACAAAGCGAACCTGTCCGTCTCTTGGCAAAATATTCACCATAAGCGTTAAGGTTAAGTGGGCCTTAACGTTTCGGCCTTAGGCTTGTCGCTCAAGATATTGGATTGCGGCACGTTGCTGACGCGCCGTCTGGAGCGAGAACATGAAACGTTTTTTGACTGGCTTTTTCGCCGCCATGGTTATTGCTGCGAATGCCGGGGCTGCTGATCTGGCCCCTGCTCAGCCGATCGGCGAGATGCCGCCAGAAGTGACGGTGACTGATACCGCGACAGGCTGGTATCTTCGCGGCGATGTCGGTTATGGCTTCAACGATCTGCGCGGCGCACGTTTTTATCAAGGCGGCAGCAGCGCGGACGAAGTGTCCTTTGACCGTGCCGAATTGCGCAACGCTTTTACCGGCGGCGTTGGTGTCGGTTATCAGGCAACCAGCTATTTCCGCACGGACCTGACATTCGACTATCTGTCACGTTCAACATTTCGCGGATCGACCTCGGGCTTTTGCGGTGCATGCGGACCGGGCGGCTCGTCCGTTCCCGCTACATCGCGCGACATATCGTCTTTGACCGCCTATAGCCTGATGGCCAATGCCTATGTCGATCTTGGCACCTATGCCTATGTCACACCTTATGTCGGCGCGGGTATCGGCGGCACCTACGTCAAGTGGAAGGACCTTTCCAATACGTCCTGCTCCGACGATGATTCCAGCTCGTGCGACGACACCACCTACCACCATGGCAAGGGAAGCTGGCGCTTCAGCTATGCTTTGATGGCCGGTGCTTCCGTTGACGTGACCTGCAACGTCAAAGCCGATGTCGGCTATCGCTACCTGCATGTCAGCGGCGGCGATATGTTCGGCTATGCCAACAATGGTGGCCCTGGTCGCGACAAGGGTTTTGATGTGCATGAAGCCCGCCTCGGTGCTCGCTATATCTTCGGCGGCTGCGCCCAGGCGAGCGTCGAACCGGCGCCGGAAATTCCGCTTCAGCCGAACGTTTACAAGTAAGCTGGATCAAGCCAGTACCCAAAAAGACAAGGCCGCGCCCAATGACGCGGCCTTTGCTTTTAAGCCGATAATGCAATTGCTAAAAAGCGCCCAGAGCCTTTTAAGTAAGCTTGCTCAGCGAGATGGCGGCGGCCATCTCTTTCGAAGATTACCCCTATGAGGTCAGTCGCGGCATGTTGATGGCCTTAAGGAAAAGCGCCTTCATGGCATCGCTGATACCCTGCGTCGGCGAGACTTCGAAGTAGAGGCCGGGCGTTGCGCAGTTCTGCATGTAGGAGCCGATCTGTGGCTGGAAGGGTGAGACCCAGCTGTTGTAGAAGCTGTTTTCCGGCAGGGGCAGATAGGTCGTGTAGAGAATGGCGATCTTCACGCCACGTGCCTTGAGCGGCTGGCAAAGCGTCTGATCGATGGGCTCGATGCAGCGGTTCTGCGAGACTTTCTTTCGTGTGCAAGCGACGCGGGCCGCGTCTGCCACGCCGTCAGACACGAAGAACAGGATCTTTTCGGGCGAGGCTGCGCTTGCGCCGTTTCCGGCGGCCGGAATTTCCTGTGCCATGCTCGTAAGAGTGCCGACGAGGTCCGTTGTCTGGTCGCTGTTCCAGCCCTGCTTGGGGATAGTCATCAAGTCAATGCCCTTGGTCGGATCGTTGGGGTCAGTGGCAATGGCGTTGTTCACAGCAGTCAGATCGCTGGTGAGCGGGGCCACTTTCAACAGGCCGGCCGTCTCGGCCTTTTGACCGAAGGAATAAACGGCCATGCGAAACTGGTTGTCAGACGCACGGCTGTTGGTGGCCGTCTGCGTCAGAGCTTGCGTCGCCTGGCGCACGACATCAATACGCATCGTAATGTTGAACTTCTTGGCAATGCTGTAGTAACTCGGCTTGGCTGTCGTCGCATCCATGTTATGGCAGGCAAAGGCGCAGGTGTCCGTCGTTTTGGACTTCAGCAAGTTGATGTCGGCGCTGGTTGCCCCGAGCCCCATCGACGGCGTGTTGTCGATGAGGATGTAGAAATCCATGAACGCCGATGTCTGATACTCGGCTGTCGCAACACCGCTAACGGTGATCGTCTTTTGTCCGAGGAGCTGCGAAAAAGTTGTCGGAACAACGGCGCTGTAGGTCACCTTCGACGTAACCTTGTTGCCGTTCTTGACGACGCTCGTGTTCAAGTTGACGCTGAGGGAGGAGACGTCGGAACCGGCCTGGCCCATGAACAGAGCCCGGGCATCTTTTGCTCCGTCGTCAATCGGCCCATCGCCCTGCATGAGCATCGCCTCGCGAACGGCGACGGACTTTTCTGCGACGGAACCGACGGCCGCAGCATCGGCGGCGTTGTTCAACGAGGTCCGCACGGAGTAGGCCTCGGAGAAATCGATGGCAAGACCTGCAGCGCCGGCAATCGGCACCATGAGGATTGCCGACATCATGCCGAAATTGCCCGATCTCGAACGCAGAAACTTCTTGAAAATCATCACATCCCTCTTCGGCGATCCACCCTTTGGCGGGCTTGCGGCCGAGCCTGACGCATGAGAACGCGTTCAGCAGTGGCGAGGACGCGCCGAGAGAGTGTCGCGGAAACCCAAACCAGCTTCCGGCAAATTGGCTAGCATGAGAGCTGCTAACGTTCGTCAAACGGGCGTGGTTATCGGGATGTCAACAAATTAGGTAAAGGCTTACCGAGGCGCGACAATTGCACCTTCTCGAAGCCGATTGAGCGTCATAATGGCGTGCGAAGATCAAAAGGATGCGCAGATCTTAAGAACCTGCACATCGGCCTTCGAACGTGTTTCTTCTGGCGCCGACCAGATGTCTATCTCGCGAAGAACGCCGAGCGTGGTTTCGCAGGAACGGCAACGCGATGCGTCCTGCCGAACGCACCATCGTCTTGAAGGTCTTTGATGCAATCTGTATCTGCTGCGCTCAAATCCGCCATTTGAGCGCGAGCTGCATCAAACAACGATCTTCAGCATGTCCCGTTCGACGCAGGTACCGTCTTTGTAAAGTTCGATGATGGCGCTTGCCAACGAGTCGCGTTCGCTTCGGGTTTTGATCCCCTTGGCTGCGCATGCATAATAGAAGACACGTTGGCACTTAGCCACGTCGTCCTCGGTCATGGCCATCTGGCCAGCCGCAATAATTTTCCGAATCATTTTTTGCCCCGTAATGCGAGATCAAGTCCCGCTGCCGCAAATCAGATTCTAGAGCTTCGCGACTCGCGAACAAGGTTTATTCACGCCTATGGCGAGTGCAACGTAATAAAAAAGCCCCGGTGTCGTCGTGGGGACACACGGGGCAGGAGGGGAAAGCTCGCGACTTGGCTAGCGAGCAGCTCCAGCATGCATAAATTCTGCTCAGAGAGGAGGCCGCGTGCCGCAATTTTGGTACGGCGGGGGGTAAAAATTCGACAAGGGCCTGTATTTTGCGAATCACTTCTTGTTCGTGCTTTGACTCATTCCAGACGAAATTCAAGTACATGCCGCTGTCTATGGAAGCGTCAGCCACGATTCCCGTTTTGCGACAGTCATTTTCTCTTGGGTTCAAAGCATAGAAATTTCTACTTCGGGCACTACCTTAACTTTTTCGAGAGTTCGCTACCTTATAGGTTGAACGTTGTTTCTGATGGGCATGAGGCTCATGTCAGGCGGCGCCCACGTTCTGATGGGTGCTTCCTTCCCCAATGTGTTTTCCTGACCGACTTTCAGTTCAGCGCGGCTTTCGCGCATGAGGTATATTATGTCCTTCCTCCAGCATGCCAAAATCCGGACGAAAATCATCCTTGTTCTTTTGTCGGTTTGCGTGGTCGGTGCCGCCGGCGCGCTTCTGATGTCGTACAATTTCAAATCCATCGACCGCGCCTATTCTGATCTTCTTGCGAAGGACGATGTCGTCAGCCTTGAATTGTCGCGCGCCAATACGCGAATGTTCGCCATGAGCTATTTTGCTTATCAGTCTTTGGCGGTGGATGACGGACCAGACACGATCGCGTCCGCCAAGGCCTATGATGATAACAAGAAGCTTCTGTTTGACGGCCTTGCAAAGATAAAGTCGATTGCGCCGGAAAGGGCGAGCGATATCGATGGCGTTGTCGGAAGGCTGAATGATATGGCTGCCCTCACGGACCAGGCGGTCAAGGCCGCTGCAACGAATAATGATGCAAACGCCAAGGCTCTGCTCAAGAAGGCCGATCCGCTCATTGCAACAGCAAGAACCGAAATTCGTAAGCTGCTCGATGCGTCTGTCAATCGGGTCGATGACAAAAGCAATGCCTTGAGCGACAACACGAACAACACGATCCTTTACACGCTGTCAGTGCTCGGCACCGTCTTCGTGCTGGCGCTGATCGCGGCGCTCTTCGTCGTCAGCCGCGGCATCGTTGGGCCGGTCGAAGCGCTGCGGGCACGCATGACCTCGCTTGCCGCTGGTGAGGCGGAAGCCGATGTGCCGGGACGCGAGCGCCGCGACGAGCTTGGCCAGATGGCCGCCGCCGTTGCCGTCTTCCGCGACAATGCGG
>NZ_JBBBVQ010000020.1:0-114421 GCF_037199735.1 Oryzifoliimicrobium ureilyticum
TCAAATACTACACACAAATAACCCCCATGAGGGGCTAAAGCCGTTGGTACTGCGCGAATGAAGCCCTGCAGAAGCTCGAGCGGCTGCTTCGCCGCTGGAACGATCCTCTTCATCCGACCGTTACGAAGCCGCGTCCATCGCCGCCAAGCAACCCTCCCGAGCACGCACCGCGTCGCAAATCCGGGACGCAACGCTGAATCGCCCTCGATTTCCGGATATCCGCGGACACGCCACCGAATAATGGTAGCTATCGGTGAGGGTAGAAACAAACTCTCGGACGACCCCAATAGGATTGCCGCGCTGTGCTCCAGGACTAAAAGGGAATTCCTGCCGTTTCTTTTCTACTTTTCTTGTTTTGAACGCCGCCTCAGCCGTTTTTCGGGCGAGACGGCTCGTTCGTGGTGTGGATGCGCTTTAGCCTCCTAAAACGAAGCGCGAGAAGGCGAGGGCGTTTCGTGCGTCTTCGTCCATCTTCGCCATATCGGCACCGTCGCTCAAATCGCGCCAAACTTTGATATCCGAACCTATCGTGCCGCCGGTTTTGACGAAGGGTTCCATTACGACTGCGCCGGAATAGTTGATTTCACGAAGAGCAGCACCGATTTCGTGCCAAGGCATTCTGCCCTTGCCCGGTACACGACGGTTGCTTTCGCCCGTGTGAAAATGACCGAGAAGTGGACCAGCCGTGCGGATGGCATCGCCAAAACTGTCTTCCTCGATGTTCATGTGGAACGTGTCGAGCATCACCTTGACGTTCGGCTTTCCAACGTCCTTGACGAAGGCAACACCCTCGGCGGCTGTGTTGAGAACGTGATTTTCGAAGCGGTTCAAAACTTCGATGCACAGGTTGATGCCAAGATCGTTGGCAAAATCTGCGATGCCATGAATTCCCTCGACACCGCGAGCGCGGTCACCCTCCTTGTCCACCGGCTGCGAATAATCGATGGGCCAATAAGAATGCAGCGCACCGCCAATAGTGTGAATGTCAAGTTTGGCGACATTTGCCAGCGTGCGCTCAAAGAAAGCCTTGCCGGCCTGGCGAATGGCAGCATCTGGAGAGGACAGATTTTTTGTTTTGGACGGTCCGATCCCCGCCGTCAGAATAATACCGTTGTCCTTGGCGCTCTGCTTGATGGCGGCAAGCTCCGCATCGCTATATTCATTGATGTGATGCGCTGCGACTTCGATGATATCGAAGCCAAGTTTAGCGACTTTCTCGACATATGGGCCGAACTTGGCGCTCCACTCATGCTCCCAATAGGAGTAATAGATTCCGTGCTTCATAGTTGACCTCTTCTTGTTGTCGTTTGGATTGGCAGGAACGGGATCCGACAGTTTAAGTCGCGATCGGTGCTCTCTGGATCAGATATTGCTCCCGATCCGTCCAGGATTTGTCAGCCGCAAATCTGGCTCCGCGGCCGTCTTCATAATGAACAGGCCGTTCGGCAAATCGTTTTCCTCGACCTTGCGATTGATCTCAGCGTCATCAAGGCCATAACCGCGCCAGCGGGCACGCAGGCGTTCCCGCAAGTCGTCTTCATCAACATCGACAAAGACCGTGTAATCGAAGATCGGCTTCAGGCGAGACCAGTGCGGCTCGCTCGCCAGAAGGTAATTCCCTTCGCAGACGATAACGTCAACCGATTGTGGGATGAGGCGTCCCCCGGCACGTGCGATCTCGATGGAACGGTCAAACACTGGAACGGCAATCACATCATCTTCATTCGCCTTGAGCCTTTCCAGCATATGCCGCAGCCCATGAACGTCGAATGTGTCGATTGCTCCCTTAAATGCGCGCCGGTTCATCGCTTTGAGGACGGCGTCATCGTAATGATACCCGTCCATCGGAAACAGCGCCGCAGAGAGACCGCCTTCATCAATCAGAAAATCCACAAGGCGCTCCGCAATGGTCGACTTGCCTGATCCTGGTGCGCCGGCAATGGCGATCAAGAACCGGCCTCCCTGCTTCTCGCTCAGACGCTTTGAAATGAGGCCGGCAATTTTCCGGGCATTGTCGTCGATGATGGTCAATGTAGTGCTCGTATCGGACTGTTGAGGACGTTTAGCGCGTAGTCTTACGGCTCTCTTTGAAGAGACCGTATTGCTCTGCCTTGTTGCGAAGAAAGGGAATTCCCTTGTCGAGAACATCGTGCGCACTTGGCGCTGGCGCACGCCAAGTCGATGTTGCACCTGCCATGGCGGGAGGCAGTGCAGCGAAGCTTTCCAACACCAGGAGACCATGAAAGCCGATGGCAGAAAGCGCACCAAAAAGTTCGTCCCAGGCAATATTGCCGAAACCTGGGGTACCGCGGTCGCTTTCCGACATGTGCATGTATTTGAGGTGACTTCCCGCGGCGACAATGCCGGCGGCAAGGCCCTTCTCTTCCATGTTCATGTGGAACGTGTCGAGATGGACAAAGATGTTATCCATGCCTATCCGCTCGACCAGTTCGACGGCTTGCTCTGCGGAATTGATCAGATGGTTTTCGTAACGGTTGACGGCTTCAATGCCGAATTGGAGGCCAAGGGTTTTCGCATGCTTCGCAGCAGCGCCAATTGCTCTGGAAAGGTTGTCATATTCTTCTTGCGTCGGCGGCATACCTGTACGCTCATTCGTGCCCCCAAAGGTAACCCCAGTCAGCGCCTCTGCTCCCATTTCTGCCGCCGTGTTCAGCGCAGCCTTGAGATGGTCGATGGCAGCATCCGGACGGATAGACGCCCAGGCGGCTTCTGGTAGAACCAACGAGCACGTCGCGCGCAGTCGATGTTCTTCCAAAAGGCTTCTGGTGTAGCGCGCATCCGTCGATGGGATATCGATCAGCGGGATTTCTATGTAATCTTGTTGATATGCGGCAGCCCCGGAAATCGCACGCTCGGCGCCGGCCCGGTCCCAGAGGCTCGACCACATCATCGCGTGAACACCAAATCCCCGCATCTCAGCCCTTCCTTCTGTTCAATATGAAGAATTTCGAAGCAAGTGTTCGAGCCGCCATGACGACGATCATCAGCACGCCCCATAGAGCTGTTGCCAGATGCTGGTTCGCACCCATCAGATTGAGGCCCGACGAAAGCAGCTGCAGAACGATCAGGGCGACGAAAACCGGGATGACGCGGCCAAACCCACCGAATGGATTGATACCGCCCAGAAACGCCGCCAACACGGTAATCAGCAAATAGGATTCACCATGGCCGACCCGCACCGAATTGAAGCGTGCAAGCATGATGACACCGGCGACAGCGCACATCACACCTGAGAGAGTGTAGACGAGGATGAGAATGCGACGGGTGTTAAGGCCGGAGTAACTGGCGGCCTCGATATTCGAGCCGATCATCAGTAGGCCAAAACCCAGCTTTGCGCGCGTCAGCAGCAAATGCCACAGTCCGACGCATATAATGAAGATCAGCAATGGAATGGGAAGACCAAGGACCGACCCGTGACCGATGGGCGCAACATAGTCCGGAAAGCCGGAGACATCGCCGCCGCGCGTTAGAAACTCACCAAGCCCACGCAGAAAGATCATCATCGACAGCGTGACAAGGATGGGATGGGCACGGGTGTAAGCGATCGCCGCACCGGTGAGGGCGCCGGCAGCGGCCCCGGTCATAAGGGCCGCAATGCAAGCAAGCAGGAATGCGCTCGGCGGCGCATTGACGCCGCCATAGGCTTGCAAGACCCAGGCAGCGGCGAGACCCGAAAGATTGGCAGCGAAGGTGATCGACAAATTGATCCCGCCGGTCAGCAGCGGCAGCAGCATGGCGAGCGTCAAAAGACCAAGCTCTGGAAGCTGAAAGGCAACAGAGCCGAACGTGCCGGCCGACAGGAAATTATCTGCCTCCAGTCCAAAGACTAGCATGACCGCGACAAAGGCAACCAGCGGGCCGGCCATGTCGGCGCCAAACGTTGCATTGAACCTGTGAATGATGGATTTCATCGGCGCGCGCTTCCCTTTGTCGAACTCTTCATGGCTACCGGCAAGAGCTTGTCGAAGCGCGCGGAAGAGAGTGTGATGGCGATCAGAATGATGGCGCCAACAACCATCTTGAAGGCGAAGGGCGATACACCCATCAAGTTGAGGCCGTTCTGGGTGATCGAGACGAGGAGAACGCCAAGCACGCAGCCGAGGACAGATCCCTTGCCGCCACCCAGCCGCGCGCCGCCGAGGACGGTGGCAGCAAGAACGTCGAGTTCGCGTCCGTAAAGCGCGTTCGGTACCACCTCCTGCGCATAATGTGCCTGCATCAAACCGGCAATTCCCGCCATCAGGCCAAGCCAGCCGAAGGACAGATAATGCATGGCGCCGATATTGATACCAAAGCGTCGAGCGCCTTCCGGATTATCGCCGAAGGCATAGAGTTGGCGGCCGACCGTTGTACGAGAAATCATGAACCAGGTGGCGAGGCAACACAGGATCATGACCACGACAGGCAAGGTCAATTCAATCCATGAACCATCGCTCATCTCGTGTTCGTAGAACACGACACGAGTTGAAAGCCAATCCGGCAGATCGTAGATCGACACGCCCTTGGTGAAGAACATCAGCAGACCGAAGAAGATGTTGAACGTTGAGATCGTCGCAACGATGGAGATGATGTTCAATCGCCAGATCAGAAGCGCATTGATAAGGCCAAGCCCGATACCCACCGCGCCGGCAATGATGAAGCCCTCCGCCCAATTGCCGCCCCCCAGTGCCCCGAGCGCCAGCACGGTCACATATTGGACAACGGAGGCCGCGACTGCGAACGAAATGTCGATTCCACCTGAGATAAGGACCACAAGCAGTCCAACGGCGAAAATGATGTTCACGGCGGAAACGTTTAGCACGTCGAATGCATTCGAGACGGTCAGGAACCGGTCGGTGCCGACGGACAGCGCCGCGCAAAGCAGGATGGTCACCAGAACCAGTGCGAATTCCGTCGTGTTCGCCAGGATTAACCTACGCATATATGGCTGCCTCCAGTTCGGTCATAGAGACGGCCCGCGGATCGTAGGTCGCATGAAATCGACCGCCGACCATGTGGATGATCCGGTCAGCATTGAAATAAACTTCAGGCGCCTCATCCGAGATCAGAATGATCGATAGTCCCTCTGCAGCGAGCTTGCGGACGATCTCGAAGATGCCAGCGCGTGCGCCGACATCTACGCCGACGGTAGGTGCATCGAGGATGAGGATCTTCGGACCGATGGCCAACCACTTCGCTATGGCGACACGCTGTTGATTCCCACCTGATAGCGTACGGATTGGATCTTCGGGCAGGCCGATTTTGACACCGAGCGAGTTGATCCAATGCTGGACGACAGATGCCTTTTTCGAGGGCGAGATCAGACCGCCGACAAGCAGTCTGTCGAGAGAGGCCATGACCAGATTGTCCGCGATGGACTGCGGCTGATTGAGGCCCAGCGACAACCGGTCTTCCGATAGATAGGCAATGCCAGCTCGAATGGCGTCGCGGTTCGACCGGAATTTCATGAGCTTGCCTTCAAGGCGGATTTCGCCCGCTTGCGGTTTATGCATCCCGAAGAGCGTTAGGGCGAGTTCCGTGCGGCCAGCGCCAAGAAGACCAGTAATACCGAGCGTCTCGCCTCTGCGCAGATTAAACGAAACGTTTTCAAACTCGCCCTTCCGCGTCAGCCCTTTGACAGAAAGGACGACTGGTTGGTCTTCGTGGTCAGTAGCGATGACAGCACTGTCGAAGCTGCGCCCCGTCATCAGTTCGGTCACGCGCGATTGTGTCATACCTTCGACGGGGTAAACCCCGACCAATGCCCCATCGCGCAGCACTGTGATCCGGTTCGAGATTTCCAGCACCTCAGCAAGGCGATGGGAGACGAAGACCACGGCAACGCCTGATGCAGAGAGGTTGCGGACGATCTCGATCAGATAATCAGTTTCCGACTGGGTGAGCGAGGCGGTCGGTTCGTCCATGAAAACGAGCCGCGCCTCACCAATGAGTGCCCGGGCAATGGCGACGATTTGCCGTTGTGCGATGGGAAGCTCTTTCAGTGGCCGATCTAGATCGATATTAACCCCAAGACGCTCCAAGGCTTGCTCGGCAGCTTTATAGATCGCGCGTTTATCAACCAGGCCGAATTTGCCCTTCATCGCGTGCTGAAACCCGATGTTTTCTGCGACCGTCATTTCGTCGAAAAGTGCCAAGTCCTGCCAAATGACTTGAATGCCCAGAGAATGCGCCAGTGCCGGTGTCATGACGTCGATCTGCTTGTCGTCGAACATCAGCTCGGCGCCGTCTTGTGGTTTATAAACGCCGGTTATGACCTTAATGAGCGTGCTCTTGCCGCAGCCGTTTTCACCGGCCAAACAATGAACCTCGCCTGGATTGACGTCGAAGGACACGCCCTTGAGCGCTCGAACGCCGCCGAAGGTGACGTTGATGTTCCTCAAGGACAGCAGCGGTCTGTCGCTCATAACGCAGCTATCTCCGTTCGCCCAAGTGAATCCGGGCGTTACTGGCTTTTGTTTTACGGACACACCGCCGCATGGCCGAATGCCAGCCACGCGACGATTGCGATTTCAGGTGGATCGATCTCTCCCGCGACTGACATCGCCCAGCAGGATTGGCGGTCGGGCCAATCCGGCGAAGCGACCCAGCTGGCGGGTTTAAAGACCCATGGAGACCAGCTTGTCGATGCTCTCCTTGTCGATCTTCAGGAGTTGATCGACAATGATCGTGTTGCCGTCTGGATTGATCTTACCGAGACCCTCGATCTCATCGCCGGCTTTCGGCGTCTGCCCCTTGACGAGGCGATCTGCAAGCGTGACGAAGACTTCACCAGCCTGCTTCGGGTTCCACATGAAGCCACCGGTCAACGCGCCGCTTTTGATCAGCTTCGCGCCCTGTCCGGGAGAAAAGGGACCTATGACAAAGACCTTGCCATCTTTGCGACGCTCTTCGACAGCGCGTCCAGCACCGATGGGTCCCTGCGATCCGAAAGCGAGGAAACCCTTCAGATCAGGATTGGCCGACATGAGATCGAGCGCGGTCGAGCGGCTCTTATCGAGATCCTCAGCAACGCCATAACGGTCGCCAATAAGCTTCATGTCAGGGTAATTCGCCTTGATGTACGCAATCGCTGCGTCCGCCCATGCATTGTGAAGCGGAACGGTGAGCGAGCCGACAAAGACAGCATAGGAGCCTTTGCCCCCCATCTTTTCAGCCAGAAGCTTGCCGTGTGCTTCGCCGAAACCCTTGGCCGAAGCTAGCTCGAAGTCCCAGTCTGCGCCCTGCTGCTTCGGCGATTCATGCGTAATCACCTTGATTCCGGCTTCTTGCGCCTTCTTCAGCACCGGTTCCAGCACCTTTGCATCGTTGGGGACTACGCCGATTACATCGACTTTCTGCGCAATCAGGTCCTCGATCGCGCGCACCTGAAGAGCAGGATCGGCACTGGTCGGGCCAACCATAAAGCCATCAACGCCGAGCTTGGTGCTTTGCTCCTTGATGCCGGCCTCCATGGCATTGAACCACGGAATGCCGCCGATCTTGACGACGACCCCGACCTTGGGACCAGCGGCAAACGCCGTGGACGTAAGAAGCGCAAGAGATAGGCCTAATGCGGCCGAAATGATTTTCTTCATGGATGTTCCTCCTCCAAAAGACATCTAAAGCAGGCGTCCCACCGCAGGTTTGATCTGCGCGCGCAAACGTTTTCCGTCTCTGCTAAACGAGACTTCCTCCTGCCACTCCCATAGCAATGTTCATCTGCACAATCGATATTTCAAAGTTGCACAATCGATGGTGCAAAGGGAAATTATCATCATTATCTCTTTCGTCAAGGGGACGATTCATCTACACATCGATTTCGCAGGGGAGGCCAGGATGGCAGACGTCAGTTCGAAGAAAGCAACTATTTACGATCTGTCGGTACTGTCGGGTGCATCAGCTTCCACGGTCAGCGCCGTGTTGAATGGAAGCTGGCGCAAACGTCGCATTTCAGAAGAAACTGCAAACAAGATCCTCTCTCTCGCCAAAGCAGAGCGCTATACCGCCAATCTACAGGCGAGGGGTTTGAGAAGCTCTAAATCTGGTCTTGTGGGACTGCTTGTGCCGGTCTACGAAAACCGCTTCTTTTCGTCCATGGCGCAGGCCTTCGAGGCTGAGGCTCGCAAACGCGGTCTTTCGCCCATGGTCGTATCTGGACGGCGCGATCCCGAGGCGGAGCGGCGAACGGTCGAAACACTGATTGCCTATTCCATCGATGCGCTTTTCATCGCGGGCGTTGCCAATCCAGATGGTGTGCATCAGGTCTGCGCAGGCGCAGCACTGCCGCATGTCAATCTCGACCTTCCTGGCAAGTTGGCGTCTTCAGTCATTTCCGACAACAGGCGCGGTGCCGAAGTCCTGACTGGTGCAATCCTTCAGCATGCGGCACGAGGGGCGAACCTGTCTCCAGAGGACGTGGTTCTGTTCGGCGGCCACGACGACCATGCCAGCCTTGAGCGCATCGCGGGCTTTCACGCTGCGAAGAACGCATATTTCGGGCAGGAATGCAGCGTCGAAGATGTGGAGAAGACCGGCTATTCGCCTCGAATGACCGAACTGGTTCTTGAGCAGTTCTTCGAGCGCAACGGGCAGTTGCCGCGTTGCTTCTTCATCAATTCGTCAATCAACTTCGAGGGGCTTTTGCGTTTCATGGGCCGGCATGATGAGGAGACGGTAGCGAACATCGTGGTCGGTTGTTTCGATTACGATCCCTTTGGGTCCTTCCTTCCATTTCCGGTCTACATGATCAAACCGGATGTCCAGAAGATGCTCGAGGTCGGTTTCGAGTTGCTGGAGGCGGCTCCAACTGAGCCGCTTGTCACCATCATCGAGCCAAGGCTCATTCCGCCGAGGACTGCGTTGGCCGGTCCGCTTGATGACATCAGCGAACTTTCTGTTTCGAGCTAAACGCTACGCAAAGCGGCGGCGCCAAATTCTCCGGCCAGACCTGACGGATTGCGGCATTCTGGCCCCGCCACAAGGTGTCAGAAGTCTCTCATGGCACGAATGTCGGTTTGCAGGCTACAGAAAGCTTGATAACGCTTGTCATGGATGAGCCGGAGTTCTCCGGAGGCAGGCTGATAGGTCTTCCCAGGCTTGCTGACTTTGCCCATAGCCTGCTTCAGATCGGAAAAAACGTGCGCGGCGGTGGCGCCCAAGAGAGCGGCTCCCAATAAGACCGGCTCGGCCGTCTCCGGTGCAATGACAGGTTTGCCGCTCGCATCGGCAAGAAGCTGGCGGATCAGATCGTGCTGGCCCGCACCGCCGCTTATGATGATCTGCTCAACCCCCGCACCGGCCTTCGTTTGTACCTCGATAATCTGGCGAAGTCCGTAGCCGATACCGCAAAGACCGGCCACATAGAGCGAGACGAGATTGTCGATATCGCGTTCCATGCCAAGCCCAGCGATGACGGCGCGGGCTGCCGGATCGGCGAAGGGGGCACGATTACCGAGAAATTCGGGCACAACGTGAAGGCCGCGGGCAAGCGCGACAAGATCGGATTGAGAGGCCTGCGTGGCCGCTGCCATGTTGGCCAGCATGACGGGAAGCGAAAGGCTGGCGGCACGAGCCCTCTCGTTGGCCTCGGGAAAGGCGGGATGCAACGTGACGAGCTGGTCAATCGCCGCGCCTGCGGCGCTTTGCCCGCCTTCGTTCAACCAAAGCCCGGGGACCATTGCGGAATAATACGGGCCCCATACACCGGGAACGAATTTCGGTTCTTCGGTGGACGTCAGCGTGCAAGAGGATGTCCCAAAGACATAGGCAAGATTCCGTTCCGGCGCGCCCCCGACACCAACCGTGCCGATCCCGCCCGCATGGGCGTCAATCATGCCCGCGGACACCGGCGTGCCAGCTTGCAAACCAAGATCCTCGGCTGCCGCCGCCGTCAGGCCCTCGCCGACCGGCGTACCGGGTTCGACGATTTCCTGTCCGATCCGGACAAAGTTTTCATTGGCAAGTTCCGAAAGGCCAATCTGCTGGAAATAGCTTGGGTCCCATCGCTGCTCATGCGCAAGATAGGTCCATTTGCAGGCAACGGTGCAGGTGGACCGGGCAAGGCTTCCTGTAGACCGCCAGGTCAAAAAGTCGGCCAGGTCAAAGAACTGCCATGCGCTTCTAAAAATCTCGGGCCGGTTTTCTTTGAGCCAGAGGAGCTTTGGCGTCTGCATCTCGGGCGAGATTCGCCCGCCGACATAGCGCAGCACGCCATGAGCCTGGGCATTGATACGCTCTGCCTGGTCGACGGCCCGGTGATCCATCCAAACGATGATATCACGGGCAGGCAGCTCTGAGGGGCCAACCGGCAAGGAGCGTCCGCCTTCACCGAGAACAACCAGCGAGCAGGTTGCGTCAAAACCGATACCTACGACGTCACCAGGCGATATGCCTGCACGTGTCACCGCCGCACGAACGGACGCGCAAACTGCTTGCCAGATATTCTGGCTGGACTGCTCCACCATATGAGCGGAATCGCGATAGAGCTCAATGTCGTGCTTTCCTGTCCCGAGGCAGGCACCGTCCTCGTCGAAAACGCCGGCGCGCGCGCTGCCCGTGCCGACATCAACGCCGATAAAACATCTGGAACGGCTCATTGCAAATCCTCCCGCCTGACGACTGCGTGCTGAACTTTGATCATAGATCCACACCGTTAGGCAGGATCACAAGATCCCGTATCACGATATTGCGCGGACGCGACAGCATGAAATAGACAGCCTCCGCCACTTCCTGCGGCTGCATCAGGCTGCCATTGGCGAGCGCCTCATCCATCTTGGCTTTCGGCCAGTCGTCAAGAAGTGCGGTGACGACAGGGCCTGGCAACACAGCGCCGACACGCACGCCATGCGGCGCGACCTGGCGGCGCGTTGAATGTACGAATGCTTGGACCGCAAACTTGGACGCGGTATAAATCGGTTCCCAGACAACCGGCACGACACCGGCGACCGAACTCGTAAAGAGAATGTCTCCGCCTTTTTGCTCGATCATGTAGGGAAGGACCGCATGCACACTCCGAAAGGCGGCATTGATGTTGAGGTTGAGCATGCGATCCCAACTGTCTGGATCGCCTTCTGCGACAGGACCGCCGATATAGGCTCCCGCATTGGCGTGGAAGATATCGAGCTTTCCTGCCTCGGCCAAGATACGTGGCAGCAGGCCGGAGACTTCAGGACCGTTGAGCAGGTCGACAACCACCATGCGGCTACGCTCACCGAGGTCTGCACATAACGAACGAAGTTTGTCCTCAGCACGATCGATCAGAACGACGGTTGCACCCTCGTCGATGAGCTTGCGGGCGCAGGCAAGGCCGATGCCAGAGGCAGCTCCTGTAATTGCTGCAACCTTGCCTTCGAGTTTGTTTGTCATGGCCTGAGGCTCCTTGCGTTGGTCATTTCACGGCAGCATCAATTCGATCTGTCAGCCCAATCAGCAGACCTACATCGCGCGGTCTAAGACTGAGGAAGGGTTGATATCCGCAAGCCAACTCGCCCTGCCACTTCTAGCAAGCGCTTCCGTGCCCTTCACACCCTGCTCTCAAAGTGCTTTACCGTCCGCCGTGAAGAGATAGATGTGGGCTAGATCGATGTCAGCGGCGACGGTGGATCCCGGTGCAAGTTCGGGCCTGCCGTTAACGAGAATGGTAACCGCCTCGTTCGGCGTGCGGACATACAGCTGCGTCGAACCCCCAAGGTTTTCAGCAAAGTCGAGAGTGAGATGCAGCAAGGGGGCTGCCGCGCCAATTCTAATGTGTTCGGGTCTGAGGCCGACGGTAACGACGTCGCCTGGCCTAACCTTGCCACTACCCGGATGGTGAAGCGAAAGGCTCTGCCCGTCAAAAGCCGGATGCGAAAGCTGCAAGCTGCTGACATCTGCTCCCGTGACCTTTGCCGACAGGAAGTTCATTTTCGGTGAGCCGATGAAACCGGCAACGAATGTATTGGCGGGGCGGTCATAGAGTTCTGTGGGCGAACCGATCTGCTCCACCATTCCGGCACGCAGAACGACGATGCGATCGGCCAGAGTCATGGCTTCGACCTGATCATGGGTCACGTAGACCATCGTCGCCCCGAGGTTGCGATGAAGCTTGGCAATCTCCACGCGCATTTGGCTGCGCAATTCGGCATCGAGATTGGAGAGCGGCTCGTCGAAAAGGAAGATCTTAGGGTTGCGTACGATTGAACGACCAATGGCGACACGCTGGCGCTGTCCGCCCGAAAGGGCGCGGGGTTTTCGATCAAGTAGAGGTTCGATCTGCAGAATACGGGCTGCCTCGCCCACGCGGCGCTTGATTTCATCTTCCGAAAGCTTGGCCATGCGCAGGCCAAAGGCCATGTTGTCGAAAACGCTCATATGCGGGTAAAGTGCATAGGACTGGAAGACCATCGAAACCTCGCGCTTAGCGGGTTCCTCGAACGTGACATCCCTGCCATCGATCGACAGCTTGCCTGATGAGACGTCTTCCAGACCCGCGATCATGCGCAGAAGCGTTGACTTGCCGCAGCCTGACGGGCCAACGAATACGACGAATTCTCCCTTCGAGGCCGAAATGTCGACACCCTTGATGACACTGACCTCGCCGAACTGCTTCTTGATGTTTTCCAACCGAAGGAAGGTCATTCTTCGTTACTCCTGATCTTGAGCGGTGCCGCACGCCTGCTGAGCGCTGCTCGATTATTGACGTTTGCCATCCTCTGGATGGTCATCTCGTAAGAGGGCCGCCGCGCAATTCTGATCGGTCACCAGCTGCTTGACATAGCCGGACCGTAGAATCGCGCGAATGATGTTCAACTTGTAAGAGCCGCCCGACGCCAAAATGGAGTGGCGCACCGCCTTCAAGTTTTGCAGCGATAACGAAAGCACGCGCTCATTCAGCGGATGGTCGACCGGCTTGCCCTCTGCGTCGAGGAAAACGCCAAGCAGGTCGCCTATTGCGCCTGCTTCCAAAAGCGTCGCGAGGTTTTCGGAAACGGTCGGGGTTTGTACGAGCAGCGATCGGGGCGTCATATCCCCGCAGGACACTAGCGCAATGTCGACCGAGGTTGCGCGCCGCATGGTATCGCGAATGCCGTGATGCGAAAGAAGCGCCTCGCGGCTTTGTGCCGTTGGAAAATAAAGCGGTGCGGTCAGATACCAGCATTCTGCAGAAATTGCGCGCGCATAGCCTGTCGCAACCTCGAACGTGCTGGAGCCCGAGCCGCGCGTAAGGCCGCCCATGATCGAAGTCACCCAGCTTTCCGGCAACGTTCTCGGCGTCAGACGCTTGAGGCCGGCAGTCAGCGTTTTGCCCCAACCAACACCCAGACCCATCCCATTCTGCAACAACCCATCAAGCAACGCGCCTGCCGTTTCGCCGATGGCACGCTGGTTCTCCGCATCGTCTGGTAAGGTAGGTGTTACGCATGCCCCCTCTAGGCCAAACCGCTCCTCCAGACGGTGTTCCAGATCGATGCAGTCGGCCATCGGTAGGCGGATATCGACGACAACAGAGCCGTCGCTTCGGATCTGTCCTAGGGTCTTGTTGACCCGCAGGCGTGTCAGGCCGAGCTGATCCGCGATTTCCTGTTGCGTCAGGCCGCCGATGAAATAGAGCCACGCTACACGGGCGCGAACCTGCTGTGCGGTGATATCATCCGTGGTAGCCGAGCCATTATCCGTTCCTTTGGTCGCCGTCATTTCCACTCCTCGCTTAAGCGAAGTCCTGCTTAAGCGTCCTGACGGTGCTCTTCAATGCGCTCAATATGGAGGCGCTATCGCGCTCAAACGGATAGAATACCTCAAGAAACGCAGGGCAAGCAGAGAGCCCGGCATTGGCGAGCTGCGCCTTGACTTCGGCTGGCACGACACGTCCGGTTTCGGTGAAATCCCAATGACGGTCAAAGATGAAGTCCGTCTGCTGCAGATGGACAGCAGAGATTACGTCTTTGAGGCCGACCAGCCAGGGCTCCATCGTGTCGGCCTGCTCGCCATAGAGCGGCAAGATCGTTCCATGACCCCAGTCCACGCAGAAGGTCCATGGGGTTGCGCTTCCAGCCACGTCATTCATCATTTGTCGCGCTTGCGAGATCGTCCACGGCCACTCCCGGCGCATGGGAGTAGGCTCGACATAGAGCCCTGAAAGCCCCTCGGACTTAGCCTTGTCCCCAAGTCGTATCATGCGCAGGATGAGACTGTCATAATCGCGTGCGTCGATTGCATCCGCTTCGCTTCCGTCAATCCTGGAGGCGATGGCACCAAGTGGGCCGCCGACTGCAGGAATCCCGGCCTCGGCCGCGAAGCCGTACGCACGCTCCAGCCAATTTTCTGCATAGGCACGAACGTCTTCATCCGGATGGAGCAACTGATTGAACGTATAATGCGCCAGCCCGATAAACGCACTGTGGATACTGATGCCGTAATCGCTGGCGGCATTGCGTATGTCTTTTGCGTGGCGCGACACCACCGTCGATGGCCACATCGGATCCACAAGGTCGAAGGAAAACTGGACCGTGTCCAATCCGAGCCCATCACGAACGACTGGTCCCCAAAGCTGCGGGGTAATCCATCGCTTGACGCAGAAAGAAAGATTGATTCCGAGCGGATTACTGCTGCTCATTTCGTCGCTCCCATGGTCAGACCGCGCACCATGTGACGCGATACGATCAGTGCGAAGATGGTTACGGGCAAGACGATGACGGTGCCTGTCGCCATGATCTTGCCCCAAGGCAATTCGTAGCCGGACATGAAGCTCGTGGCCGCAACAGGCGCCGTCTGCACGTCGCGGCGGGTCAGGACCAGCGCATACAACAGCTCGTTCCAAGAGAAGATGAACGAGAAGATTGCCGAGACCGCAATGCCTGGTGCGCCAAGCGGGAGGTAGATTTTGCGGAAAATGGTGAACTGGTCTGCGCCATCCAGGCGGGCCGCCTGTTCCAGATCGGGCGGTATGGATTTGAACTGGTCGGTACAGATCCACACGACGATCGGCAGGTTGAAGGTCAGGTAGATCAGGATCAGAACGAGATGCGTATCCAGAATGTTGAGCTGCAACGCCAGAATATAAACTGGCAGCGCGAGGACGATCGGGCTCGTCATGCGGTTGGAGATGAACCAGAACCACAGATCCGACTTGCCGCGGAAGTCATAGCGAGCAAGGGCATAGGCTGCAGGAGAGCCAAGAACAACGGCGAGCACGGTCGTCGAGATCGCAATGATCAGCGAATTACCGACTGCACCAAGGACCTTCGAGTCGGCAAAGATTTCCCGGTAATGATCAAGTGTTGGCACAAAGACCCAGACCGGCGGAGAAGCCAGAATGTCTGACTGAGATTTGAAGCTTGCCGACACCATCCAGTAGAAGGGAAACAGCGTGAAGAGGATGACGGCAGTCAAGCCGATAGCGTGCAGAACCTTGCCGGATGACAGTCGCATCAATTCACCTCCTTATAGAGAACCCGGATGTAAAGGCGGCTGAGAAGGATCGTTATGATCAGCAACATGATCGCCTGTGCAGACGCCGTACCGAGATCGAACACGCGAAACCCGATCCGCTGAATATAGACGGAAACGAGATCGGTGGCTGAGCCCGGACCGCCTCGGGTCATGACGAAGACCATGTCGAAGAGTTTCAGCACGTCGGCCGATCGCAAAATGAGCAATGCCGTGAGGCCCGGCATGAGATAGGGCAGTTGGACGTAACGCAGCAAGGAAATCTTTGATGACGTCTCAAGCCGCGCCGCCTCTTCAATCTCGCCAGGTACCATAGACAGACCAGCGAGAAAAATAAGCGCGCAAAATGGCGTCCACTGCCAAATGTCCATGATGACGATGGCCGCGAAAGCACCTGTTTGAGATCCGAGCCAGTCGAGGCCGCCGATGCCGACGAGGTTCAAAAACCAGTTTGCGACACCGAAGTCGCGGTTGAAGATCAGTCGCCCGATGAGGCCGACAACGGCATAGGTGGTTGCGAGCGGCACGACGAGGGTCACGCGCGCCAGCGACTTCAGCAGGCCCATGCCTGGCTTATGAAGGAGAAGCGCGATCATCAGACCAAGCACGATCTGGATTGGCAGAACGGTGACGTAGAATTTCGCGGTCAGCGACAGCGATGCCCAGAACGTACTGTCGGATAGAACCGAGAGGTAATTTTCGAACCCGACAAACGGGAAACCATCGCGCGGGCGAGCGATGTTGTAGCGCCGGAAGGACGTGACCACCGCAAAGATCGTCGGATAGATACCGATGATGAAGAGGGTCAGGACCGCAGGCGCAAGAAACCAAAAAGGTGTCCATCGGCCATAGCCGCGGTTGGGTCTGATGGTTGGTTCGGACATCAGTGCTTCCTCTCGATGCGTCGCTGGCGCCGGATGGTCAAATCCCCAGCGGCCGCAATGCTTTCGATTTCATTCCAGGTTTGTATGATTGGCGCGCATGGCTTCCGGCGAAACCTTGAGGCGGTCTCGCAAGGCAAGGATCAGAAGCTCAAAGGCGAGATAAAGCGCGCCTTCGAAGAGCGAGCCCATCGGAAGGACAGATTGAACGTCTCCCTGGTCGTCGGCCATGGTCTGCGCAGGCACGGTGAGCAGGCAATCTGCTCGGCGTGCCGTTTCACTGTGCGGCTGCGCCGTGACGACCAGGACGCGGGCTCCGGCATCTTGCGCGACGCCGACAAGCGCCGACACGGTCGAAAAGTCGCCGGGTCCAGCAGAAACGATGAGCAGATCGCCCTGCGACAGCGGGGGGGTGGTCATGTCGCCGACCATCGCAGTGCGTAACCCCAGATGAAAAAGGCGCATCGCGAGCCCCTTGATCTGGAGCCCCTCGCGTCCGACCCCGTAAAGCGCGATCCGCTTGGCTTTGGCGATTTCGTCTACTGCCGCGTCGAACTGCTGCGGCTCGATCTTGCGCAGGCATTCGCCGATTTCGGCAAGGGCGTTATCTGAGAGATGAAGCATGGTTCGGCTCCGATTAAAAGATCAGCCGGTGATGGCTGCAGCGCTTGCTGCCACCACCGGCTGGGCGATCAACCTCGGGAGGTTTCGACCTTTGCGATTACTGCAACAGCGGCTTCTTGCCGTCGTAGTAACCTTCCTTCTTCAGGATATCCTCCATGCGCGTGCCGATTTCCTTGGAGCCAGCCTCCACCGAAACCTCACCGAGCATCATCTTGGAACCCCATTCGGCAATGACTTCAGAGATGGCTGGCCATGCCGGGAAGCGTGGACGGAATTCCGGAACGCCCTTCTGCCAAGAAGCGACCATCGGCTCGACGAACTTGTATTTCGCTTTGATCGCCGGGTCGTTATAGACAGACATGCGGCCGGATACACCGCCAGCCTCGACATAGGCCTTGGCAATGTCCTCAGAGGTTGCCCACTGGATAAAGAGCCAGGTTGCTTTTTTCTGCTCGTCCGAGGCCTGCGCTGCCACGGCAAGGGAGAAGCCACCGAGCGCTGGCAATCGGCCCGCCGGACCTGCAGGCTCCGGCGCAACGGCCAAGCAATCGCCGAGCTTGGAGGTCGCAGGATCGACCAACGTGCCATAGAATGCCGACCATTCGGTGATCATGGCCACTTGACCCTGCGCTAGGGCGTTCACGGACTCGGCATGGTCAAAAGAAACGATGCCGGGTGGCATGTATTTCATCAGATCCTGACGGAAGTTGAGGCCCGTTTGGCTTTCCTTGCTCATCAGATTGGACTTAAATTGCTTGTCGAGCAGAGAGCCGCCAAAGGGCCACAGCATACGCATGAAGCTGTCTGCCGACTGCGTTTCGCCGCGTAGCGACTGCAGGGCAAAGGCGTATTGGTTCTTCGAGGCATCCGTCAGCTTCGGCGCGTAGACCTTCATGAGCTCGTCCCAGGTCGCCGGGGGTTTGTCAAAGCCGGCGTCCTTGAGCTTGCATGAGTTATAGAACATCAAGCCCGAATAGTTGTCGAACGGCAGGCCGTATGTCTTTCCGCCCCAAGAGCCGAAAGCATCCAGCAGAAGCGGGAAGAAGCCGTCGAGCTTCAGGTTCGGATCCGTGATCGACTTGTCCTTGGTGAAGTTATCGATGGGGTCGATCCAGCCGTTTTCAGCAAACTCGCCGATCCAAACCAGGTCTACAAGCGCCATCGTCAGGTCACCCTTCGACGTGAAGTTCAAGACTTCCTTCTCACGGGTGTTTTCATAAGGAACGATTTCGTAATTCACCTTGATCCCGGTCTTCTTTTCAAATTCCGGAAGCAGTTTGATGATCGCACGATAGCCAGGGCGATCCAGGAATATGCCGCTGATTTCCGTCCCCTTCAACGGCTTGGCTGCGTCTTCGAGCCAGTCGGCATGTGCCATTGCAGGCACACCAGCGGCGCCTGCGGCCAAGGCCAGGACACTGGCACATACTTTCAACATACGTTTCATTCCACTCCTCCTATCGTGCCTGCTGCCACCGGCGCAGACTTGCTTGAGCTATCGGTCGCTAAAGGCTTTCCTTCTTCAACAGCATTTTTGTGCCTGCCGAACTGCCTGAACTTCCAAACTCCGGTTTACCCACCTGGAGCCGCCTCAATGGCAAAGCTTCGCTGGTTGCGCGAATGCGCATTAGAGAAGCAATAACAAAGAATTAAGCTCGCTGTCCTCTCAGCGGGATGATTAATTAATACAGATGTATTTTTAATTTTGCAATAGTAAGTAAGGCAAGAATGTGTTTTTATCGGCGCCGGACGGAGGTGAGGCAGAGATGACGACGAAGGGCAAGAAGGCGGCTGAGATCGATGCGCGCAGAGCGCTGGCAGAACGCGTCGCGAAAGTTGCGGGCGCCAAGGCAAAGGGGTTTCTTTCAAAGCCGCACCGATTGGAAGCGGCAGAAAAATCGTCGTCCCAGGACCTCGTCAGCATCGCCGACAAAGCGACGGAAGCCTATCTTCGCAGGGCGATCCTGAAGCACTTTCCGCATGACGGTATCGTGGGGGAAGAAGCTACCGCAACCGAGGGAACCTCCGGCTATGTCTGGGTCATCGATCCCATTGATGGCACGATGGCGTTTCTCGTTGGACAACCCAATTGGTCTGTGTCCATTGCTGTCATGCACCGCTCGGAGCCAGTCATTGGCGTCATCTACGCGCCCGCTTTGCGCGAGCTTTATGTAGGTCAAACAGAACGCGGCGCATGGCTGAATGGTCAGCCATTGGTCATCAATCGGAATTGGACGATCCGCTCGACGACGATCGGCTATGGAGGGACAGAACGTGCCGACCCGTTGGAGGTCGGTGCATTCGTCACGCGCCTTTATCAGGAGGGTGGAGTGCTATTCCGCGTGGGATCGGGCGCGCTTATGCTGGCCTATGTGGCCGCAAATCGACTTGCAGGCTATTATGATCCAATTCTCTATTGCTGGGATTGTCTTGCCGGTGTCGCTCTCATCCGCGAGGCAGGCGGATTGGCAGAGTTTGCTGGCGACCTCACGAAGCCAGGGCCAATTTGGGCAGGAAATCAGACCGTGTTTGCGGATCTGAAGCGGCTGAGTTCCAACCGCCTGCAAGCTTGAAGATGATAGTCGACGATCCGGCGGGACGCTGAATTGAGAATGTAAATGCGGATCATGACAGAAACGCTGCGCGCTATGGCGCGACCGGGGGGGAGGGGAGCCACGAGTTGGAGGCGCGGCTCCCATGCAGACTGTGATCGAATGGGCGCCTGCGCAGATCAGGAGTAGTATTCAGGCGCCTTCTTGAAAGTCGACCAAGCGTCCGGATCGTGACCGGTAACGACAGTTGCCCCAGTCCGGTCTGCTATCGTCCGCAACTTCTGCACTGAGCGCACCGTATCGACCGTTGAGGCGAGGAAGCCCGGCAGCGCCTTTTCCTCCCAATGATCGAGGGTATAGGCTGCATCGATCGTTAGGAGCAGCGGCTTGCTGTTCGGCAGCCGTACTAGGAAGGACTGATGGCCCGGTGCGTGTCCTGGCGTGAAGATAGTGGTCAGCGTGCCGTCGCCATAGATATCGTAGAAGTCGTCCTGCGTGCCATTCAGAAACTGCCATTTCAAGCCTGGGCGATCGAAATCCTTGCGAATGTAGCCGCCGGCGGCAAACCAATCGGGTGTAAAGGCATATTCGTACTCGGATCTCTGGACGATGTGACTGGCGTTGGGAAAGCGCCCGACTGCGCCGGTATGATCGAGATGCAGGTGCGACTGTACCACGTATTTGACATCCGCCGGGTCGAAGCCAAGCGCCCTGACCTGGTCGACACAGCCCTTGTCCTTGTCCAGAACCGGCCAATAAACATCGCAGATACCGCCCCAGTGGCCGCGTGGATCCGTTGCTACCTCAATGGCATTTCCACCATCGATAATTGCGTGGCCGTCCGGATGGGTTATCAGGAAGAAAGGAACAGGGATCTCGTAGTCGGCGCCGTTGCCCTGGTTCATTTTGATGTTATGCACCTTGCACTTCAAAGTGCCGGATTGAAGCATGTAAAGTCTGATATCAGTCACGTTGAATCCTCCCTTGAATAGGTCATTGGTGGAATTTCAGATTGCTCCTGCATCGATCGGCTAGAAAGCCTCCCGGTAGAGAGCAAGCGCATCCTCCTCGCGAACCTCTACCGGGTTATTGACGAGCAGACGGGTCTGTTTCATCGCGTCGGCTGCCAGCATGGCCAGACTGTTGTCGGTCACGCCGACGTCGCGAAGGCGCCTGGGCGCGCCGCTCTCATCCATGAGAAACTGCATATGGGCAACGAATGCCTCGGAACGCGCCGTGACATCGCTGCCATCCTTGACACCAAGCACATCGGCAAGCTCAGCGTAAAGCGGGGCAGCCGCCTGGGCATTGAAACGCAGGACCGGCCCCAGCATGAGCGCGTTGGAAAGGCCATGCGGCACATGATAATGGCCGCCGAGCGGATAGGCGAGCGCGTGAACGGCGGCAACCGGAGAGTTCGAGAAGGCTTGCCCCGCCAGAGTTGCGCCGAGAAGCATGGCTTCCCGCGCATCCCGGTTTGAAGGCTGTCTGCATGCCGTAATAAGATTGCCACCGAGAAGTCGCAAAGCCTCGCGCGCCAGTGCGTCCGAAAGCGGGTTCTTCTTGTGCTTGCTCGTATAGGCTTCGATAGCATGCACCATGGCATCTATGCCTGTTGCCGCAGTATGCAGTTGCGGCAGGCCGACGGTGAGCGCCCCATCTAAGAGCACAAAATCGGCATAAAGCTGAGGTGAGACGACGCCCATCTTCGTCGTTTCGCCTGTCGTAATGATGGAGATGTTGGTAACTTCGGAGCCAGTTCCGGCCGTGGTCGGAACAAGCACCAGTGGCAGGCGCGATCCTTTCACCTTGCCGATGCCATACATGTCTGCGAGCAACTGATCCGAGGCGAGCAGGACGGCCGCGAGTTTGGCGATATCGAGCGATGATCCGCCTCCAAGCCCGATCACGATATCGGTAGACGCCTCACGAGCCGCTTCCGCACAAGCATAAACGACGCGCTCCGGAGGATCGGCCACGACTTTGTCGAAGATCGTGACCTTAAAACCTGCTGCTTTCAGGCTCTCGGCGATGGGAGCGATAATTCCGCTCTGTATCAGGCCTGCATCGGTGACAAGAAGGACCCTACGAGCGTCAAACCGCGCAGCGACAATATCACCGAGCCGTTCTGATCCACCCCAAGCCACTTCCATCGAAGGCACCGTCCGAAATTCGAATGGGTTGATCGTCATTTAAATTCCTCCCTTTTCGACGGTTGTCGATGCGACTAACGGAAGAAAATGTCAGTTCCATGGTTCTGTCGATCTTGTGATGGGAACCGAAGACGTCAAGGATATACGCTGATGAAAGGTCAGATAGTGGCTTAAGGCATCACCGATGCTTTTTCGCCACCGTAAAGTGCAGGGCATATGGACTACTCACTGTCATGATAGAGACCGTTGCTCGAGATCAGCACCACACGCTCAACGTCGCCCGATGGGTGACAATCATTGGCGAGTCGGAGAAAGGCGCCAATTGTCCAGCCTTCGTTGCGAACGACGTAAACGGTATGTGGCCGGCAGGCGAATTGCGGCCTCTTGATCGCTTATGGCGAGGCCGTCTTAAGCGTTCATGACGCCGCTGCCGCTTACCAGCGTCATTGTCTTTTCGAGGGAATAACGGCTTAGCTCGAGAGACTTGATTTTTTCCGGCTCTGATAGAGCCCTTGTCCTGCTTCCACGAGCGATCCGTTTTCCATGATAGTTTTGCCGCGGATCATCAGGCGGACCGGCCAACCTTGAACCTCAAGCCCCTCATAAGGGGTATAGTCAGCACCGTGATGCAGCATCTCGTTCGTCAAAGTCACGCTGCTTTTCGGATCCCAAAGCGCAATGTCAGCATCGGAACCGATCGCGATCGTGCCTTTCTGCGGATAAAGACCGTACAGCTTGGCGTGGTTGGTTGATGTCACTGCAACAAAACGATTGAGGTCGATCCGTCCTTTCATGACGCCTTCGGAAAACAGGATGGGAAGGCGCGTTGCCACACCCGGAATGCCGTTCGGGATCCAGCGGAAATGACGCTTGCCCTTTTCGTTCAACTTGCCCTCAGGATCGTCGAAGCGGAATGGGCAGTGATCGGAGGAAAAGAGGTCGAACACGCCCTGTTCGATGCCTTCCCAGCAGGCCTCCTGGCTCGCCTTGTCGCGCGGCGGCGGGGAACAAACAAGCTTGGCACCTTCCAGGTCATCGAGATCAAGGTCGTCAGCAGTCAGCATTAAATATTGCGGGCATGTCTCACCAGCAATCTTCTGGCCGCGTTGGCGCGCGCGTCGAATCTCATCCATCGCCTCCCGGTTGGAGACATGCACGATGACAACGGGAACGTCGACAATTTCGGCGAGCGACAGCGCCCGGTGCGTTGCCTCGCGCTCGGCTGCCACCGGCCGGGTCGTCGCATGATACTTCGGCGCGAGCTTGCCCTCTTCCTCGTGCCGGCCGATCAGGTAGCGGATGGCATCCTCGTTTTCACAGTGGACCATAACAAGTGCGCCCGTGCGGCGTGCCGTGTCCAGTGTTGCTAGAATTTCGTCGTCGCGCAGGCGAAGACCCTCATAGGTCATGAAGACCTTCAGGGACGTGTAACCGTCTTCCACGAGAGCCGGTAACTCCTGACCGAGCACCTCCGCCGTCGGATCAGTAATGACGAGGTGAAACGAGACATCGATATGGCAGCGGCCATCCGCCTTGGCGTGATAGACCTTGAGTGCCTCGCGCAGAGACTGTCCTTTCTCCTGCATGCAGAAGGCGAGGACGGTACTGTTACCACCCATCGCCGCCGACCGTGTGCCGCTGTCAAAGTCATCGGCCATCACGATGCCCTCGCCTGAAGGCTGGTCGAGATGCACATGGCTGTCGATGCCGCCTGGAAGAACGAAAAGACCGCCCGCGTCAATCACTTCGTCTGCGTCTTCAAGATCGGTACCCAAGGCTACGATCCGCCCATCCTTGATCCCGACGTCGCTGGCAAAGGTGTCACTTGCCGTGACCACCGTTCCATTGCGGATTACCGTATCGTAGCGCATCGACCCATCCTTCTCTGATGATCTTCAGCTTGCCTTGGCTAGCCCCGTTTGCCCGGCGAGAATTCTGTCGAGGGCAGCGGTGAAGCGATCGACTTCATCGATCGTATTGTAGTGAACCATGGATACGCGCAGCATGCCACCATGGTCGGTCAAACCGAGATATTCAGCAAGGCGGCGCGAATGAAAGTCGCCGTAACGCATTGCAATCTTCTCGGCGTCCATCGCCTTGCAGAGATCCGCCGCTTCGCGCCCGTCGAACCGGAAGGAAACCGTCGGCACCCTTGCGCTGTCGCGATTGACGGGCTGTCCGACGATTGTGCAGTCATTGCAAGAACGAAGATAGGTGAGAAGACGTTCGACCAGCGCGTTTTCCTGCATCGTAATTGCGGCAAAGGCTGCCTCGATCTTCTCGCGGACGCTGCCTTTCTCGCCGGCTTGTTCTCCAAGGCTCGCCAGATAGTCGACAATCCCGCAGGTTGAATAGGCAAGTTCGTAATTCGGGTTTCCCGGTTCGAGTTTGCCTGGCACTTTGTCTTTGCCGTAGAAGTAGTGGTAGAGCGTGTCGAGCTCCAGCAAGAGATCGTATCTGCCATACATCAAGGCGTAATGCGGCCCATAGGTCTTGTAGAGGCTAAAGACATAGTAGTCGACATCAAGCGCCTGGACGTCGACGGCGCGATGCGGCGCATAGGCGACGGCATCGACGCAGAGTTTTGCGCCGCGAGCATGGACAAAGTCGGCAATGTTTCGGATGGGGTTGATAGAGCCCAGAAGATTTGAGCAGTGCGTCACGCAGACAAGTTTGGTGCGTTCCGTCATCAGTGGCGCCAGGTCATCCAGATCCAGCGCCAATGTCGTCTTGTTCAGCGGCCAGATCTTCAACACCACGCCGCGCTCCTGAAGCCGGTCCCAGGGACCGATATTGGATTCGTGATCGGCAACGGTGACGATGATTTCGTCACCCGGTAGCAACTGGCTCTGCATGGCGCGCGCAAGGTTCTGTAGGAGCGCCGTTGTGGAGTTTCCGAAGACGATCTCTTCCGGACGGCTTGCGTTTACAAGATGCATTGCGGCGGTACGGGCTTCGTAGAGCGCTGCAGCGGCTGCCTGCGAGACCTCATAGGATCCGCCGATCTGAACGTTCTTCTCGAACAGAAACGTGTTGATCCGCTCGACCGCACCCTTCAGAATTTGCGAACCACCCGCATTGTCGAAAAAGGTCCAGCCACGCGCGAGACCAGGAAACTGGCTTCGGACGAAATCAAGATCGAGTGCCTTGACGAAAGGGGTTGTCATTGCGGGGTGTCCTCCGGTCATTGTTCTTGTTCAGTGGTTAAGCACCGCGCGCAGGAAGCCGCGGGTTCGCTCATGCTGTGGGGTGTCGAAAATGTCAGCGGGCGTGCCGGTTTCCACCAACTTTCCGCCATCCATGAAGATCACGCGGTCGGCCACCTGCCGGGCAAAGCCCATTTCATGCGTGACGACGATCATGGTCACACCCGAGCCGGCGAGTTTGCGCATGACGTCAAGCACTTCGCCAACCATTTCGGGATCAAGCGCCGAGGTTGGTTCGTCGAACAACAGGACACGCGGCTCCATCGCGAGCGCGCGGGCAATTGCGACGCGCTGCTGCTGGCCACCGGACAATTGACCAGGAAATTTTTCGGCCTGTTCAGAAATGCCGACCCGGGCAAGCAATTCGCGCGCCTTACGCTCGGCTTCCGACGGGGCGGTACCACGCACCCGCATCGGGGCCAACATGACGTTTTTCAAAACGGTCATATGCGGAAAGAGGTTGAACGACTGGAAGACCATGCCGACCTCGGCGCGAACCTTCGCAAGCGCAGAGCCTGGCTCGACGCGAATGCCATCGACGGTAATGCGGCTTTCGGGTGCAAACGCTTCGAGGTGGTTAATGCATCTGATCAGCGTGGACTTTCCCGACCCAGAGGGGCCAATGACGCAAACAACTTCACCCTCTGCAATATTAAGGTCGATCCCGTGCAGGACGGTAAAGTTTCCATAGGCCTTTGTGAGGCCCCGAATGGAAATGATGGGTGCTGCAGTTTTCGACATCAACGTTTCCCCCGGCTGAAGCGCTTCTCGAGCCGCGAGACGACTGCGACCATCGGCCAAAGCAAGGCAATGTAGATAAGCGCTGCCCCGATCAGAGGCGTCGGATTGGCTGCGAGCGCCTGGGCCTGCGTTGCTTGCTTCAAAAGATCGGGCATCGCGACGACGGAAGCGAGCGCTGTATCCTTCATCACATTGATGCAATTGTTAGTCAGTGGCGGAATGACGATGCGGATCGCCTGAGGCAGGATCACGTCCACCATTGTATGGCGGTTCGACAGTCCCAAAGCCGCTGAGGCTTCGAATTGCCCATGTGGGATCGCCTCGATGCCGGCACGGAAGATTTCCGCAGTATAGGCTGCGGACACCAGCGAAAGCGCTGTGACTGCAGAAAGGAAGGGTGAAAGCCGGATGCCGACGAAGGGCAGTGCGTAATAAACGACAATCAGCAGTACCAGAAGCGGGATTGAGCGGAAGATATCGATGTAAATGCGGATAATGAGTTTGACGAAGCTTGGCGCGTAGAGACGCGTGACGGCGAGAAACAACCCACCTGCCAGACCGACGAGAATACTCGTTATCCCGATCTGAAGTGTCACGACCAGGCCCCAGAGCAGAGCCGGCAGGCTGTTCGCCAGGACGTTGAGATTAAAGAAGGTATTGATCAGTGTCATGCCGCATGGGCTCCCATGGCGGGCCGGCGGGACGAAGACATCCCGCCAGTCGCGTTCGAGCTTTACTTAGCCTTTGGCATATCGAGCACTTTGACAGTCGAGGTCGTATCTTCTGCCTTCGCACCAAACCAGGTTTCATGCAGTTTGGCGATGAAGCCTTCTTTCTTCAGGGTGGTGATGACGTCGTTCACCTGCGTTGCGAGAGGATCGCCCTTATTGAACATCACCGAATATTTCTCACCCGTGGGGATACGCTCGACCACCTTCAGTTCAGGCTTGTCCTTGGCGTAGTAAAGGAGCGCCGGAATATCCGAAATGTAGCCATCGATGCGACCGGCAACGAGGTCGAGCATGGCTGGTTGCAGACCCTCGAAGCGACGGATTTCACCAAACTTATACTCAGCCTTGTGGCCCTCCGCCCACATGTCGCCCGTCGACCCGGTATCGACGCCGACCACCTTGCCGCTCATGTCTTTCAGACCCTTGATCCCCGAAGCCGCGGTCACTGTGAGCGACTGGTCGCTGTCATAATAGGGTTGCGCAAACGACACCGATGCAAGCCGTTTTTCGGTAATCGTGATCGAGGAGATAGCCATGTTGATGCGGCCAGACTGAACAGCCGGGAACAAGCCATTGAAAGGCGTATTGACGAATTCGACCGTCTTGCCAAGGCGCTTGGCGATCTCGTTGACAAGATCAACCTCGAATCCTGTCACTTTGCCGCTGGCATCCTCAAACTCCCACGGGACATTGCCGATATTGGCTCCGACGGTAAGGTCGGCCGCATGTGCGGCTGCCGATGCGACTATGCCGAACAGGCCGGCGAGGATCGTGGTCTTGATGGCTGATATGCGTGTCATAGAGTTCCCCTTGTTTTTATGACGAGACTCAATCTACATTGGCCTGACTGGTCAGACCAGTCAGGCCAAACAAGCATGTCGCTTTCGACTTGGCAAGGGGATGCCTGAAAAAATAGACTACGTGTCGAAGCTGGCTTTCAGAAAAGGGAATGCATGTTCAACAAGACACTCGTTCCGCAATCTGTGGCACGCGAGATCCAAACGATGATCCAGTCGGGCCAACTGAAACCGGGAGATAAGATACCGTCTCAACGAGAATTCTCGCAAAAGTTCGGCATCAGCCGGGCTTCCCTGCGCGAAGCCCTGTTGACCTTGGAAACGCTGGGGCTTTTGAAGACGGAAGCTGGGCGTGGCACCTTCGTCGCAAACTCCTCTGCGCCAACATCGGCCGCTACCGGCAACATGGCACCTTGGCGTTATTCCGACAGCTATTCTGTGTTCGACGTTTTTCAAACGCGAATCCTGCTCGAGGGTGAAATCGCGCGACTGGCCGCAGGACGTTTGACGCAGCTGCAGTTGGACAAGATGGAACAGGCCACCCGTACGATGGAGGAATGCTGGGCAAATCAGGATCTACTAGCCAACGTCGAAGCTGACCTTGAATTTCACGGCACGATCGTTTCGGCCTGCTCCAACGCTATGCTGAAAGCGCTCTATCAGACTGTACGCGATCAGGTTACCGAAACGCAGCGCCAGCCGATCCCCATCACTGATCCCGAACGCATGCGCGAGTCGATCGGGGAGCATCGCAAGATCATCGCGGCTCTGCGCGCCAACGACAGTACACGTTCGAAGCTGGAGATGGAAACCCATATCCGCAATACGGCGCGCTGCGCGGGCCTTGAGCCTTAGGAAGGCCTTTGGATCAGTCCGCGAATGAGAGTGTATCGGTAGGCGATGTGACGCGGCGGTTTTGACAAGCCGTCGTGGACGAGTTTCAATTCGTCCATGAAAAAAGCAGCGCGTTCTTCCAAACGCGCTGCGTCATACTCGGCCATTTCAGGTCAGTTCGAAGTCATCCGATCTTCGAGGTGCTGGCCCGGTAGATCTGATCGATAGTGCCCGCAAGGCTTGCATCAAACTCGGCGTCGCTCATGCTCACGCGAAGATCCTCAGTCAGCGCGCGTGAGAAACTTGCGATCATGCCATGGTTGTGCCGAAGCTTTTCGCAGGCATCGGCGCGGCTATAGCCGCCAGACAAGGCAACGACACGGATCACGGAGGCATGGTCGATGAGCGGCTTATAGAAATCTTCCGCGGTTGGTATGGTCAGCTTGATCATGACGCTCTGGCCTTGCGGCAATTCACCGAGCCTCTTGAGAATCTCGTCACGGAGGATGGCTTCTGCTTCGCTCTTGGTAGCGCTCTTGATCGAAACTTCAGGCTCAATGATTGGGATTAAGCCATGACCTAGGATTTGACGTGCGACATCGAATTGCTGTTGAACCACTTTGGCAATGCCGACCTTATCTGCGTGGGCAATGACCGAGCGCATCTTGGTTCCAAAGATGCCTTTCTTGACTGCACGTGCCAACAGTGCGTCGAGATCGGGCATCGGCTTCATCACTTGGACGCCATCTTCCTCGCTGGCAAGTCCTTTGTCGACCTTGAGAAAGGGGACAACGCCGCGATCTTCCCACAGAAAGGTCGGGACTGGCTTGCCGGCCGCATCGCCGTCCATCGTCTTCTCGAACAAAATGGCACCGATGACCTTGTCGCCGGAAAAAGCCGACGACGTCATGATACGCACCCGCATCTCATGCATGAGGCGGAACATTTCGTCTTCACTGCTGTAGTCGGAATCAGCAATCCCATAGAGCCGTAGCGCCGAGGGAGTAGAGCCGCCGCTCTGATCGAGGGCAGCAATGAAGCCATCCTTGCTGCTCATTTGCGACAACATTCGTGCGTCCACTGTCAAATTCCATTCCTCCTGCTATTGCATCAAAGATAGTTTGTTCTTCTCATTGTCCAGGGCAATTTACGCACATTTGTAGCCGATCAAGAGGTTCGTCTATCTGATGATCCGACAATCCTTTGTCGAGCTTATGAAGGAACCTTGTTTGTTGCCCCATTCGCATGCTCCTTGCGTGTAAACCTGAAATGAAAAGGCGTTACAGGTAAGACACAACACTGGATCAAGCCGTAGTTCAACACGTTTGATGAGGGCGACTAACGTCTAATCGTTTGAAATATCGGACGCTGAATAATGAGGGCCAAACTTGCCCTTCGCGCGCTGCTCATTCACCGCTCGAAGGGCTCTCCAAGGGAGGCCACACCGTTCAATTTCAGCAGACGTTTGTTGGCGGAGATGATGCCGAGAACGAGGATGGTAACAAGGTAGGGTAGGCTTGAAAGAAATTGCGAGGGCAGTTCAATGCCCGTCGCTTGCGCAGCGAGGCTCATGAGCGAGACAGCGCCGAACAGGCAGGCGCCGAGAAAAATACGTCCCGTCAGCCATGTGCCGAAGACGACGAGCGCGATTGCGATCCAGCCGCGGCCAGCAATCATCCCGTCGGCCCACAGCGGTGTGTACACGACCGATGCATAGGCACCGGCAAAACCGGCCAACAATCCACCAAAGGCGATTGCCGCCGTGCGCACGCCCAGTACGGAATAGCCGATCGCATGCGCTGCCTTGGGGTTTTCGCCCACCGCGCGGATGATGAGGCCTGTCTTGGTAAAAGCAAATCCGGCCCATATCGCCAAGGTCACGAGAAGCGATAGCCAGACGACGACATCCTGAACGAAGAGGCCGCCGATCACCGGCAGATCCGAGAGGCCAGGAAGAGCCAGCTTCGGCAGGCCCTTCACTGTCAGGCTCTCGTAGGTTTTGCCGAAGAGCGCTGATAGACCTTGACCGAATATCCCGACGGCAAGGCCCGTTGCCACCTGATTGGCCCGGAAACCTAAAGCGACGAAGGCAAAGATCAAAGACAGCAATAAGCCGGCAAGACCTGCTGCGATGAATGCAAGCGTATGGCCGCCGCCGTGATAAACCACGATAAAGGCCACGACCGCACCAAGCGACATCAGTCCTTCAACGCTGAGATTGAGCACGCCGGCGCGCTCGACGACAAGTTCGCCCAAAGCCGCCAGCAGGAAGGGAGTTGCTGCCGCGAGCATGCCGGAGAGGATGAAATCGACCGCGTTCATGCGGGCCTCCGGTCTGCGCTCCTCGGCCATTCCAACCGGTAGCGGATGAAGGCGACTGCTATCAAATACGTAACGAGCAAGCTCCCCTGAAAGACGCGCACTGCCGCGATCGGAAGCTCTGCGGAGACCATGGCATTGTCCCCACCGATATAAATCACCGCCATGACGAGTGCGGAAGCGATAATGCCAAGCGGATGCAGGCCGCCGAGATAGGCAACGATGATCGCCGCATAACCGTAGCCTGTTGAAATAGAACGCTGCAACTGTCCGAGCGGTCCAGCCACTTCGGCAGCGCCCGCAAGGCCCGCTGCCAAGCCGCTGATGAGGAGGGATAGCCAGATGGCGCGACCTTGACTGAAGCCAGCGTAATCGGCTGCACGCGGAGCGAGGCCGCCGACCTGCAGCTTATAGCCCAAAAAACTTTTCTGCATGAAGACATAGGCAGCGAGCGATAGGACGATTGCCAACGGGAAAGACCAATTGACGCGCGTGCCCTCGATCAGGATCGGCACCATGGCGTCGTATTGAAACATGACCGACTGCGGGAAGTTAAAGCCGTTTGGGTCCTTCCAGGGCCCGAGCAACAGATAGTTCAGCACTTGCGTCGCAACGAGACTCAGCATCAGCGAAACAAGGATTTCGTTTGCGTTGAGGCGCACGCGCCAAAAGGCAGTGATAGCTGCCCAGAGGCCGCCACCGATCGCACCGGATAGAAGCATCGCTGGCCAGATCCAGGCGCCTGTCGCAGCCGGATAGTAAACTGGAATAGTCGAAGCGAAGATGGCGCCGAGAATAAACTGGCCCTCGGCCCCGATGTTGAAAACCTTTGCTCTGAAACCGATGGCAAGCCCCTGCGCAATGAAGAGCAGCGGTCCCATCTTCAGCAGCACTTCGGAAAAGGCCGCCCAAGAGAGGAATGGCTCCAGGAGCAAAGCGTATAAAACCGACCCGGGGCTTTTGCCCATGACGGTATAGAGCACAAGATTGGCGAGTGTCGCGATGGCGAGCGCCGCCAGGGGTGCCAGGATCGTTGCCTTCAGCGACGCGCGCTCACGGCGTACGAGGTGAGGAAGCACGCTCATGCTGATGCCTTTCCGGACGCAAAGGTTTCGGTGCGAGCATGGTGGTCCGCCCCCATCATATAGCGACCGACGTCCTCAACGGATGTATTGCGAGTTTCAAGGGACGGGCTCAGCGAGCCAGCATTCAGGACCTGGATGCGGTCGCATATCTCGAAGAGTTCTTCGATTTCTTCTGAAATGACGAGGATTGCCATGCCTGCATTGCGCAGCGCTATGAGCCGTTGACGGATGGCGGTGGCAGCGCCGATATCCACGCCCCATGTAGGCTGTGCAACGAAGAGTAATTTTGGCGCCAACATGATTTCGCGGCCTACAATGAATTTCTGCAGGTTGCCGCCCGAAAGAGCGCCTGCCTCCGCTTCGGGGCCGGGTGTACGAACATCGAAGTCACGAATGCAGGTTTCGGCAAAGGCTTTCGCACGAGCACGATCAATCAGACCCTGCTTCAACAAGCGAAGCGGATGGGCAGTCAGCAGCCCATTGAGGACGAGGGAAAGTTCAGGCACGGCGCCACGGCCAAGGCGGTCTTCCGGCACGAAGGCAAAGCCAAGACGTCGTCGTGCTGCAGCACCAAGGTTGCCGACATCTTCCCCCATCATGAAGATACGATCTTTGGCGTCGCGTCCGAGGCGCTTTTCGCCTGAGATGATGGCGGACAGTTCCGCCTGACCATTGCCGGAAATGCCTGCTATGCCAAGAATTTCGCCGGCTTTCACCTCCATTGTAACCCGCTTGAGCGGCACGGCGAATGGATCGTCCGGCATATAGTCGAGACCAATCAGTTCAAGGCGCTTTTCGCCTGCCTCGACCTCGGCTGCGGCTTTGATCTCGGGCATGTCGCGCCCGATCATCATGCGGGCGAGGTCGTGTGCATCGTGCTCGCGTGGGTCAACATGGCCGGTGACACGACCGGAGCGCAGGATCGTGGCGCGGTCGCATATCGCGCGGATCTCTTCCAGCTTATGGGAGATGAACAGAATGGAGACCCCGCCTTCGCGCAGGCGCTTCAGCGTTTCGAAGAGCTTCTCGACCGCCTGCGGCGGCAGGACCGAGGTTGGCTCGTCGAGAATGATCAATTTCGGGTCGGTCATGAGGCAACGGATAATTTCCACTCGTTGCCGCTCGCCGACCGATAGAGCATGCACATGGGCGAGCGGATCGACTTCGAGGCCGAAATCTCGCCCCAGCGTGCGAACACGCTCTATCAGTTCTCTCTTATTACCGGGGACGACGAGAGCGATGTTTTCCGCAACGGTGAGCGTCTCAAAGAGTGAGAAGTGCTGGAAAACCATGCCAATGCCATGGCGGCGCGCCTCAGCCGGAGAGGCAAGCCGGATGGGCTCACCTTGCCATTCGACCGTCCCTTCGTCTGGCGGCTCCACACCGTAGATCAGTTTCATCAGCGTTGACTTGCCCGCGCCGTTCTCGCCGAGGATGGCGTGGATCGAACGTTCCGCGACATCGAGATCGATTGCCTGGTTGGCTCGGATTTGCCCGTAGCTTTTTGACAGGCCGCGCAGCGAAAGCAACGGCGTTGTCATGGTCGATGCTGTGGCTGCCGTTGCGGGCATCGTCGATCACTTCGGCAAGGGTGTGGCGACGCCTTTGACGTGCCAGTCCATAGCCACGATCTCGGCGTCCGTCATCGTCTTTCCGGCCGCAACGGCCTGCGAGCCGTCCGCCTTGGTGATCGGACCTGTAAATGGCGAGAAGCTGCCATTGCCGATCTTCACTTCGGCGTCCTTGATTTTCGCCATCGTGTCGCCTGGAACATTGGCGCTCCAGTCCACGACCTCCACCACCTTGTCGGCCATGCCGAGGAATGTGTTGGCGCCCTTGAATGTCCCCGCAACATGGGCATCGACCGATGTCTTGAAGAAAGGTGACCAATCGGTCGCAACGCAACCGAGATAGGTCTTCGGGGCGTACTTCTTCATAGAGGAGTTAAGGTTGAACGCATAGACGCCGGCTTCCTCGCAGGCGGAGATGACGGAGGGCGTATCCTGAGCGTTGGAGAATATCACATCGCAACCCTGCGCCATCAGCGCCTTGGCGGCTTCTTGTTCCTTGGCCGGATCGAACCAGGAGTTCACCCAGACAACGGAGACCTCGATATCCGGCTTAACGGCCTGTGCACCCAGCGTGAAGGCGTTGATGGAGGTGATGAGTTCGGGGATCGCGAAGGCCGATACAGAGCCAAGTTTGCCCGACTTCGACAAAGCCGCAGCGGCCATACCCATGAGGTATGTACCTTGAAAATACTTGGCTGCGAAGGGCGAGAAATTTGGCGCGACTTGAAAGCCGGACGCATGCAGCACCGTCACACCCGGATTGCGGCGGGCGATTTGCAGGGCGCCATTCTGATACCCAAAGGAGCCGGCGATCAGCACCTTGTTTCCGTCCGCAACCGTCTTGTTCATGATGCGGTCGGCATCGGGACCTTCCTGAATGTTCTCGAGCACGGTAATCTTGACCTTGTCGCCATAAGCGGCCTTGACTGGGTCGAGGCCGGCGGCCAATGCGTGACCCCAGCCGACATCGCCGATCGGTGAAGGCACGACGAGTGCGATGCCCAAAGGTTTATCGGCAGCCAGCGTCGCGCGAGCGCCGAACGTGCTAGCAAGACCAGATAGCGCGGCGCCTTTCAAAAGCGTGCGGCGGGTTATGATGTCGATCATGTCTGTTCCCTCTGTTCGTTCTGTTGTTCTAGAAGTCTATGGTAGCCAGCGCCGCCTCGGCGTCTGCAAAGAGCTTTGGTTCGTCGAGACCGACGAATTCGCCTTTCGTCCACACAATGCGGCCGTTGATCATCGTCATATCGGTAGGCGCGCCGATGCCGACCTTGGCGACCAGGCTTAGCGGATCGTGGCGGGTGCCGACGTAATCCATACGGCGGGTATCGACGGCAAAGAGATCGGCAGCCATGCCGGGGGCCAGGCGTCCGATGTCGGAGCGGCCTAGCAGATGCGCGCCGCCTGTCGTGGCGTAACCGAGGAAATCCGCTGGAGGCGGCACAGGATGAGATCGTGTCGTGGCGACCAGGCACTGCAGCATATAGGCTGAATGAATGCAGTACATGAGGTTCGAATTATCGTTCGAAGCAGCGCCATCGCAGCCGAGCCCCACCGGCACGCCGAAGGCGCTCATGGCCGGAATATCGGTCACTTCTGCTCCAACCAGATAGACCGGCTCCGGGCAATGCGCGACGCCTGTGCCGGAGGCCGCCATGGTGCGCAATTCCTCACGGGTAAGCTCCCAGCAATGAGCGTAAAACGTATCCGGTCCGGCAAATCCCATTTCGTGCAGATAATCGACCGTGCGGGAGCCATGGCGCGCAAGGATCACATTGCTTTCGCCCTCACCAACATGCGTATGCAGTCTGACGCCCTTATCCCGCGCAAGGCGCACCGACTCCACGAAAGTCTCTCGATAGCCATTGACCGGCTGACATGGCGCAACCACGACCTGGCGCATGCTGAAGGGCGCGCTATCATGATAGGTATCGATCAAACGGGCGCAGTCAGCGATGAACTCATCGGTGGTTTCACGCATCTCGTCGGGAATGGTTGAGCCTTCGGACTTCGGGAGCGAATTGCCGCCGCGTCCGGCGTGAAATCTCATTCCGAACAGATCGGCTGCCTCGAACTGGCGATCGATCAGCTGTTTGCCCGCGTGCCGCGGGAAATTGTATTGATGATCGAAGGCCGTGGTGCAGCCATGCTTGATCAACTCCGCCATCGCCGTCACCGACGAGTGATAGAAACAATCTTCGGTGAGGCGGGAAAAGATCGGGTAGATCCGATCAAGCCATTCGATAACCGAGAGCTTCGTCCAGTCGAGGTCGGCGCGGTTGCGTACGAAGCACTGAAAAAAGTGATGATGGGTATTGACGAGGCCGGGATAGACGAACCAGCCGCAGGCGTCGATGATCTCTGTCCGCTCCGGCAGGGCTTCGGCCGCCAGGTTTTCTCCGATCGACTTGATCGAAGGCCCGTCGGTCAAGAGATCGACATTTCGGCGGACCGACATGGCAGTACCGTCATGAACGATGACGGCCGCGCAGTTTTTCAGTAAATAGCCTCCCATGTTCGTCATTCTTCGACCGCTTCTGAAGAGGATGGAAGTCCGTGCGGGTCGGGCTTTAATTCATGCAGGCGGTGAATGCCCGGCATTTCGATGAAGCCCTCCAAAGACCTCACCGCGCGCATCCACAAGCGAATGGACGGATAAGCGTCGAGCGATACGCCGCCGTCAGGTGCCAGCGCCACATAGGGGAAGCAAGCGATGTCGGCAATTGTCGGCCTGTCGGTGACAAGGAAAGCCTCGTTTTTCAGACGCTGTTCGAAGAGGGCCGCTTCCAACTCTCGTAGTGCTGTGACGCCGGCCGCGCGCAAAGCGACGATATCGCCTGGGCGATGCAGCATCTCATGCAGTCTAGCGCCGCCGAGGCTCGCCGTTAGACGCGCAGAAAAGGAGAGCCATTGCTGGATGCGGGCATTGGTGGCCGGCTGACCGTTGCCGAGCCAAGCAGGTGCGGCCTTGCCGGAGATGTAGACGAGAATGGCGGCGGATTCGGTGAGAACAAGATCCCCGTCGACAAGGATCGGAATAGAGCCAGCCGGGTTCAACGCCAGCAGTTCAGGGCCGCGATGTTCGGCGCCAGGATGGAAGTCGACGGCACGCAGCGTTAATTCAAGGCCTGTCAGCGCCGCCATGAGGCGGGCCTTGTAGCAGCCTGGGGACAGGATGTAGTCGTAGAGGATCATTGCGCCACCAACTGCGCGCCGTATGTAAACGCATGGCGCTTCAGCCAGCGACGATAGGCGACCGAGGTGAGGTCCGCGCGGGTGGGGATTTCCATGCCTGGATCGAGCGGCAGCCGGCGCGGAATCTGGTTCTCGAGGATCGATCGGTCTTGCAGAAAGATCATCTGCTGGAAATGGATGAGATCGGTCATTGGCGTTTCATCGTCGAAAAGCGCCATCCACGGCCAAACGTCGCAAAGTTCTTCCGTCAGCGGCTGCACGAATAGGGTGATAACGTCCCATTCGCTGGGTCGGGGTGGGCAGGTCTTGTAAAGGATCGAGCAGGTGGGAGCCGGTACCCGATACATGTATTCTGTTGTAATGCCGCCACTTGCGGATCTCGCGGCCTGCGGCTGGTAGAACTTTACCTGTGTTGCCCAGACCTCGTCGGCATCCTCGCGGATTTCGACTTTGTAATTTTCGACTTCGGTATGCGGTTCGGCGCCGAGAATATCGGTGTGCACAAAGGGAAAGTGCGCGATATCGAGAAAATTTTCCACAGCTCTTAGCGGCGAGCAGCGCACACGCACGACACCGACGTCGACCAGGCGACGGCCGGGCTGCTCGGCTTCCGGTATGTCAAAGAGAGGCGCCGCCGGGAGGCCGAGCGAGGACCAAACATGGCCGTAGCGCTCTGTGACGGGTAAATCACGACCATCAGATGTGGTGACGATTGCCTTCCCGACCGCATTGCACGAGACGTAAATGGTCTCGCCCATCAACAGCGTTTGACGGCCCTTCGCAAGAAGCTGACTGATAAGGCCAACAGGATACCATTGGTCGATCATAGCCTCGCCACTCATGCGGCCTCTCCTTGCTTGACGGCGGCTTCCGCCGCGCGGCGCAGAGCTTCCAGGGCGATCGAAGCCGAACGTTTCTGCGACTGGGTGGCACCCGCCTCAATGAGAAGATGCGCGAGAAGGATGCCTTCCTCGCTGGATGGCGTCGTCAAGAGGCGGGCCTTCATCTCGTCAATCTTCCAGTCGATCGTTCCATGACGAAGAGCGCTGTTGAGGCATCCCGCAAGTGTCTCCGCCGTCGCGGAGAGCGTGATGCTTCGTAGGCCAGTGAAGCCCTCATGCGCTGGTGCCTCGCCTGGCTCTTCGGTGGCCGAGACCCAGATCACGCCGTCCCGTTCTGCAACTCGGTAAACCGTGACACGAATAGCCTCCGGCGGACGAAGACCAGGATGAGCGGGGATAGCGAGGCAGTGGCCAGTCTTACCGTATCGCCAGCCGTGATAGATGCATGACAGTGCCTCGCCGCGCACGAAGCCATGGGAAAGTCGCATGCCGCGATGTGGACAGCGATCCGCGACGGCCGATACTGTACCGTCCTCGGCACGCCAGACTGCAACGTCTGCGGTCTCTATTCTCGCTGGGATAACGTATGCCACGGGTAAATCGGCCGATAAAGCGACCGGCGTCCAGGCAGCGGAAAAATCCTTTTGCATTCAACAGCTTCCGAATGAATTGAGAGGCTCGTCCTCTGCGCGTATGAGGCGCCTGCAAGCGAAGACCGTAGAACGCCGTGCGCACGTTTGCATAAAAATTCCTCACGTGCAACTGTGGCTAATATTTGCGCAGAGGTCTTTTTTTAATGCGCCATGCCTTTTCTAGGAAAGGGCGATCAGGCAGTTTCCTCTGCAGCTTCCGCGCGTTGTATATCATCGACCCAAACATCGATCGGGCCGAGTGAGCAGCCCATTTCCATCGCATCGATCAATTCGACAGGTCCTCGGACGATCAGTTCGATGCGGCACCGATCGGCATGGCTGACCCGCTGTTCAAGACCGAGTTTCGCAGCATGACGGTTGATCCATGGAAGGAAGCTTTCCGTCTGCAGGCGGCCAAGAATGGTCATACGTTCCATGCGGATCGCCGGGCCGTTATCCCAGGGCTTTTCTGGTGCAGGGAACTGATGACGGGTTATGACCATGACACACTCAATTCGGATCGCCCGCGATGGGCCGTCGACGATGTTGTCCCAAGATCGGTTGATAGGCGCAAGCGCGAAGTTGCCTTTTGTGCAAAAGACGACAGCCACGCTGGTCTGTAGGATCGTCCATGGCCTTCACCAAGAAAATTTCAGCTCGGTCCCGACGTAAGTGCTATTGTGGCCCCCGGCCTTGCGGATCGTCGAGCCTGTATCATAACGCACTGCCTCGAGAGCGCCGGTCAAGTTGGCTGTGAAAGAGTAGTCCGCTCGCAGTTGCGCATATGCTCCCGTCCATGCCTTGCCTTGACCGGCCGTGTTCGCCAGAGGAATGCTCGGCTGGGTGTAGATCGCGTCGGCTGTGGTCATGCGCCAGAGTAGGCCTACGGCCGTCGTCACGCTGAGTTTGTCGTTGGGTTTAACCGTAAGCGACGGCTTTAAGTGGATCAGGTTCGTATAGCCGGTGTATCCGCCGAGGGTAAAGTAGTACCCGTTTGGGAAGAGCGGATTGAATGTGCCGACGGTTCCGTCATTCCGCTTTTGATCACCCGAAGCTAGATCGAACTGAAATCCGAGCCGCGGCGTCCAGCTGGTTTCGGCGAAGGTATATCCTGCCCGCGCCCCGACCGCCCAAGCTCTGATGTCGCTTGACCCGACGGTGCCAAGTTGTCCCATACCTTCTAGGTCCCAGTCGAAGTTGTTGTGGCTACCGGCAAACCGGACGTCGAAAACATGACGCTGCTCATCACCAGCAGCATCGAAGTAATGCGCTTCGTCACGATCATAGAGCGCGTAATAAGCTGATAGTTCATTGGTGCCGAAGACCTGCTTCTCAAGGCGGATCGTGCTGAAGGTGAAATGTCCATTCGATGTGTCGTCAAAGGCTCGATCGCTCCGGTATTGGACCGGCTGGCTGATGAACCCCAGTATCCGCCAAGGACCGCTTTCCCAGTCAGCCCAAAATGCATCGAAGGACTGGCGGACGTTCGGTCCATCACGCGATGAAACGAAGCGCTGCAAGTCAAAGGCAAAATCTTGACGTCCGGCACGAATTTTCAATGTCCCGGTGTCGAAAGTCTCGGAGTAGCCGAGAAAACCCAGTCTTAAGTCAAGTCTGTTCTCATCCGCACTGCCGATGTCCGTCTTTCCAAATGCTCTCGCGTCTTCGAACTGCGTGAACAATTGCCAGTTTTCGTTGAGGTGGGTATCAATGTGAAATTGAGCACGCTGAAGAAGGTAGGAATCTCTTCCGTCAGCGATCCCGAATCCCGGCGCGGTATTAACTTCGTACCGTTCACGCAGCGTCAGTCCAAAAGAGACATAGCTTTCTGGGTCACCGAGCAACAGCGCAAGATATTTGAGATCATCCAGCGGCTCCGTTTTGAAACTTGGGTCGGAAAGCGCTGACCAATCTTCCTGCCAGCGATTGGTTTTTATCGCTGGCCGCTTTACCGAAGTGGTAGCGCTCTGTGCGTGGGCAAAAGGGGAGAAAATCGTCAGGGCGGCCGGAAAAAGCGCGGACAGCTTAAGCGCTTTGCGATATCGCCTTCTGACATTACCTCTTCCAACCAGATCCGTGCGTGTGCTCACTTGGTCACCGCATGGATTTCAGCAATGTATCCGCCGGGAAACTGAACCATTGCGGTTTGGCGACTGCCGGATTGATGCGCTGGAACAAGAACATTCACGCCAAGGCTTTGTGCCTTGCTCAGCGTCTGCTGGATGTCTTGGACTTCGTATCCCGTCGTTTCGTATCCGTAAGGGTAGGGAAGGTGCCCATCGGAAACCAATAAGAGCATTCGCCCAAAGTCGGACAGGATTTCAATGCGACGGAATGTTTTGTCAGGCTGACCGATTTCTGCAGCGGAAGCATGGCTATCGTCAGCAACGATCTTGCCACCAGAAAACGACAGGAAGTCCTTGAGGAACTCTTCAACGGCGTCTGGTGAGATATAGGTGCGGTTCTCCGGTACGGTTTGGAATGCATCATAATTGGGATGGTTGGTGTGCCAATATAGCTGCATGTTGAGCCCGCCGGGCCACTGGATCACGGCATCGCGACCGATAGGATCTGGAAAGGCATCGACGACGACACTGGCGCCAGCGTCGCGCGCTGCTTTCACTGCACTGTCCATGTCCCGAACGAGGTAACCATTGCGTTCCAGTCCGAATGGATAGGGTATTGGCGTCTTGAATCCAAACAGCGAAACGGTGCCTACAGGGGTTTGAAGCAGTTGGCTTGTGGTGCTGCTGGGTGTAGGCGTCACCGTCGCCACTACTTGCTTCGTCGATTTTCCGCCAAACGTCCCGAGAAAGGCCTGGACGAAGACATCCACCTTATCGGGTGCGACATAGACGTGGGTCGTGTCGTACTGGGGCGCAACCGCTACAGGAGGAATAGCAGGGTTCGACAGCGCGTTTGATGAGAGAGTTAGGACTGCAATGAAAGGCAGCGTAAAAAAGGGTAGGCTACGCATGACGGGTCCTCTGAAAATCAGTGAATGGAGAACCAATCTCTAAAGCTTGGGCGGCTCTCTCGGCTTGAATGGAACCATGCCGATTTGAAGAATGACCTGAGAATCACGTGTCGCTGGCCGCTGCGAGATAAAGTTGAACTCGCGATCGCAGGAAATTCTCAAATCTCGATCGCGACGATGAAAATGCTTCAGCGCCGATTCCGGCCGGCTTGCTCTTTCATGTATCCTGGGGGCGCATCATTCTGGAACGTAATTCGGCAAAGCGCAGTGTCGTCGTCCAAACATAGTCTGATTGATCAAGACGGTCCGAGGCCAAAAGCCTAAGCTCCATTGTATGAGAACCGCTTCAGGAGTACGGACCTAATGATCTCGACCAACGCAAATCCCACTGTCGTTCTTGTCCATGGTGCTTGGGCCGATGGATCAAGTTGGCAAAGAGTGATCCCGCTGCTTTTGAAGGAGAATGTTCCTGTCTTAGCAGTTCAAAATCCTACCTCTTCGCTGTCAGATGACGCTGCCGCCACCCGCCGTGCCATCCACTCTGTTGAAGGCCCTATCGTCCTCGTTGGACACAGCTGGGGCGGTGCCGTCATCACGGAAGCCGGCAACGACCCGAAGGTGAAGGCTCTCGTCTACGTTGCCGCATTTGCTCCCAAGGCCGGTGAGACGGTTGGCGATCAGGTCGGAAGATACCCGGCACCTCCCGGTCTCTCAAAGATCAAGAATGATGGGGCCGGCCACCTTACGCTCTCAGAGGAGGGTTGGATACATGATGTCGGTCAAGATCTTCCAGAAGAAGAGACACGTATACTTTCAGCGCTTCAACCGCCGCTTCCGGCCGGTACATTTATGGAAAAAGTGAGCCAGCCGGCATGGCTATCACGACCGGCCTGGTACATCGTTTCAGCACAGGATAGGGTTGTCAGTGTCGAACTTGAGCGAGAGCTTGCGGTGATGATGGGAGCTAAAACCACGGAACTCAACGCGAGCCATCTGTCTATCTTGTCACGGCCTGATGCGGTTGCGGATGTGATCTTGGAGGCGGTGGCTGCAGTCAGAAATGCTTGACCTAAGGTCGCGGCTGTTAACCGAAGCGCCGCCCAAGCCTAAAGATGATGATCAGAACTCGAGTACGGTGGAAGACGTTCAGGCGTGAAAGCTGCGGTTCCATTCATCTATTTGTGGCGATGGTTTGTCTTACAAGTTAAGAGATAGCAGGTGTCGCCGGTCGAAGTTGAACCAGACCGACATCCATCGAATGGGATATGCAATCTGTTATCGCACGCTCAGCGCGCCGCGCTAACCATCCGCCCTCGGAGGTAAGATTGAATACGGACTGTTCTGACCACGATTTTCTCGGGTCCTACTTTGGTATGACGGGCGCACGGTCTTTGAAGACAGTGCCTTTGCATTCGTCGTCTATCACCGTCACCAGAATATTTCGGTCCGTCAGTAAAGATGTTGAGGCCAAGGTGGTCATTCCAAATGCCGATGCCTACCTTTTGATGATCTATCTTGAGGACACGATCCACTCGGACGTCTTAAGCGACGTTGATCTTGCCCCACCGCGTTGGTGTGGCAAAGGCTCGATTTGTCTCGTAGATCTTCATGGAGGTGCTTCTGTCGTTCTACATCGTGATCTGTCTTCCTTGGCAGTTTATCTGCCAAAAGCACTGATCGAAGAAGTTGCGCAGGCGAGCTTCCCCGAGGAGAGAAGCAAGGTTTTGCGATGCCGGAGAGCTGAGCCAGACAAAGTTGTTAGCAATCTGGCGGTTGTCATATTGTCGTTGTTTGAGAAAGATCCCTTAACGATCGATCCCATACTGCGGCATCTATCCATCGCGGTTTGCACGCATCTTCTGCAGGATTGTCTGCAGGCCAAGACGTTGAAGACCGGGGTTATGCTGCCGCTCGATCGGGAGATCGCGGCGAAAGGGTTTATGCGCGAGAATCTGGCCGGCGAAATTAGCGTGGCCGAGATCGCGGAAGTAACTGGGCTTTCGGCAGGTCATTTCGCCCAAGGTTTTAAGAATGTGACAGGCGTGACCCCGCATCAATGGCTGATACAGGCAAGGGTAGGGGCGGCGAAGGATCTTTTAGCTGCTCACGATATTTCTATTAAAGAGATCGCCAAGGCCTGTGGCTTTGTTGATCAAAGCCACTTCACCAAAGTTTTTTTAAAGGAAGTCGGCACCACTCCGGCGCAATGGAGAATTCGTCAGCTCCATTGAGTCACATGGTTTAAGCCGATGAACACCTCGGGAGAATACCTTGGAAACGGATGTCGAGGTTGCTTTCAGCCCATTCGCAACGAGAGTTACGAGCTGGTCGATTAAGGCGTCCGCTATAACGGTTTCACGTTTGAGCTACGACGGTTACGATTTGCCGATTGCTCCTCCCAGCAAGCGTGAAGACTCTGTCTCTGTCATCACCCAATTGGCGGATTTCAGACATCATCGTCTGTGGAGAAATGGACGGCTGATATTCGAAGGTGGACATCCCAAGGCGGCAATTGCAATTACTGACCTGCGCGAAGAATGGCAGTGCCATCACATGTCGCCTTTCGACAACCTCAGATTCAATATCCCGCTCGTTTTCATTCGAAATTTTTTGGAAGAGTTGGGGCGTCCGCAATTTGAGGGTTTCGATTGCCAACCCGGCACGAAGGACGAGGTGATATTGGGCCTTGCACAGGCAATTTCGCCATATCTGCTCAACAGGAAAGAACCAAATCAGATGTTCCTGGAGCAGATCAGTATCGTGCTCCTGACTCATCTTGCACAGACTTATGGCGGCCAGTATTTTCCAACAACGAAGAGTGGGCTTCTCGCACCTTGGCAGGAAAAACGTGCCCTCGAATTTCTGACGACCATGGCATTTGATCAAGTGTCCATAACGAAGCTTGCGCAAACATGCGGGCTGTCGCGAAGCCACTTTACGCGCGCCTTCAAGCTGACTTTTGGAAAGAGCCCCTACCGTTGGCTGACGGAATATCGTGTTGCAAAGGCGAAAGAACTTCTTCTTTCGGACGCCACCATTCTCAGCGTAGCGACCAAGTGCGGGTTTTCCGACCAAAGCCATATGACCCGTATTTTCCAGGGCATTACTGGCAAGACACCTGGAAAGTGGCGCAGAGAAAATAGGCCCGGCGCGCGGGACTGACGAACGCGCGCCTCAACGGCCTTGATGACATCCTCTCGATACAAAGGCCGTTCAGTCGCCTTCGGGTGTTTCAACGCGAGCAACAAACGAAAAGATACTCAGAACAGCCGGGATCACGAATGCCACTAAGGGGACAAACACGATCGCGAGGGCGGCGCATGCGCAACCAAGGGCAAATGCCGCGACCGCAACTGTCATCCGCTTGACGCGTCCGATAGCTTGAACGGAGCTTTCACCCTTCTTACCCGCCAAGATCTCTGCGAGATCGAGCATGATCTGCGTGGTTGTGCCTGTCATCAAAGTGGATGGAGGTGACTTGGCGAGATGAACGCGGTGGAGTGCGTTTTGGACCGCCATTGCCGAAACTAGAGTCATGCCCATGACAAGATTTGCAGCCGCAGTCGCGTTGCTGAAGGGGCCATGGATAACTGAAAAGGATGCGGCGGCGATCAGCAAGATCACTTTGGCAGCGAGCAAACATTTGAGCACTGGCTTGCCAGCTCTTTGAAGTATCAGACCAATAATGCGTGAAACCAGAATAACGAGGCAGAACACCGGAAGAGCCAGCAGCTTAGGAAGAGCACCTGATCCGCCCATCACGAGGGTTGCGCCCAACGTTACAAAGTTGCCGGTGACGTGTGCAGGGAAAAGACCCTGCAGCGCTAGAAAGCCGGCTGTATCGACGTAGCCCCCGTTGAAACTTAAAAGGACTGAAAGCGGCATTCTTTTCATGACATTCCCCGCGATTACTTCAAAATAAAAATGCCGCTCGCGAGTGCTTGCGAGCGGCTCAACCTTTATCCGTCTCAGGCCTTGATGAAGGCAAGCAGATCTGGATTAATGACGTCGGCATGCGTCGTCAGCATTCCGTGCGGGTAGCCCTTGTATATCTTCAACGTACCGTTTTTGACGAGCTTAACTGAGAGTTCGGCGGAGTCGGCAATCGGAACAACTTGGTCATCGTCACCATGCATCACGAGAGTCGGTACCGTAATTTTCTTCAGGTCTTCCGTCTGATCGGTCTCGGAGAACGCCTTGATGCCGTCATAGTGAGCCTTGACACTACCCATCATCCCCTGACGCCACCAATTTTGGATTACGCCTGGATAGATTTTGGCGCCCTCACGGTTGAAACCGTAGAATGGACCTGTCGGGAAATCAACGAACAACTGGGCTCGGTTTTCTGCGACACCCTTGCGAATGCCGTCGAAGACTTCCATCGGAAGACCGCCAGGGTTGGACTCGGTCTTCAGCATCAGCGGCGGAACTGCACTGACGAGAACAGCTTTTGCGACGCGACCCTGCGGCTCACCGAACTTCGCTACGTAGCGAGCAACTTCGCCGCCGCCCGTTGAGTGACCGATATGGACGGCATTCTTCAGGTTGAGGTGCTCAACCACGGCAGAGGCGTCAGCTGCATAGTGATCCATGTCATGACCATCAGCGACCTGCGACGAGCGGCCGTGGCCTCGCCGATCGTGCGCGACAACACGAAAGCCGTTCTGCAGGAAGAAAAGCATCTGGGCATCCCAATCGTCGGAGGACAGCGGCCAGCCGTGATGGAAATGGATAGGCTGTGCGTCTTTCGGACCCCAGTCTTTATAGTAGATGTTGACGCCATCCTTGGTTTTGACAAATCCGTCGGTCATGTCGAAGTTTCCTTTTATGGTCTGAGTGGCTGATTTTGGGAATGCGAGAGTTGGAACCGCCATCACGGCGGAAAATGCTGCGCCGGCAATAAGCGTCTGGCGACGGGAAAGTGAGAAGTCGAAGTCGTTTGCCATTCTTGGCCCCCTCGTGGCTTGGCGGAAGATCGATCGCCATGAGAGGAGTTATAAGAGCGACCGACTACCCAATCTTGTTGGTTTCGACGGTTTTTGAACAATGCCGATGGATTGGTCGATCCGAAGTGCGAGTGTCTCGGGCAAGGTGTGCTGTAACAATGAAATCCATGCAACTGGTGGGCTGCATGGACTTTAAATTCGTCGTCTTATCGGTCTCTTGTTATCTTGTGCCGGTTTCGCAACCGGACGTGCTGCCTACACTCATGCATCTAGTTCTGTGGGGCTATGACGACAGTGATGTAATTCCGAGAGACCTGAAATTGATGCCCGTGAACTTTCTTTGCGCTAGGCGCCGAGATCGTTTATTTTCCTGTGAAGGTCGTGCCAGGCCACCAAGAGAAAGGCGCCTGCTAAGCCGAGGTGCTCGAAAAACCCGTTCATGGCCATGGTGTGTTCGCTACCGAGCGGCAGCTCCCAAAAACGCAAGGCAAGTAACATCGCCATAAGGGTAAAAATTCCCAGAGCGAGAGCCGCTACCCACCGGAAAAAGTCGATCAAGATCGCTGCAGACATTGCGAGCTCGAAGATAATAACCGCGATGGCAAAGAGATGTGTTGGTCGCAGGCCGAAATGATCCATCTCTGCTAGCGCGCCGTTGAAGTCCAATAGTTTCGTGATCGGTCCTTGGATGTAGGCAGAGCATAGAGCAAGCAGCCCAATCCATTGAACAGCCTTGCTTCCTACAAAACTCCTTCTAAGCCCAATTTGAGGGGCTGCCGGCAACTGTCGATGTGTAGCCATTTGATCCTCCCTCAAACTGCCCAGCAGGAGCAACCCAACGCTCCAAAAAAGCCCTTGAGATCAGCGATCGGGAGCTTTGATGTCCATGCGCCAGCATGATCGTGTCCATGAACACCGCAATTGCTGTTGCAAGCGCATGATGAGATCGCCGTCCGACGAAGAGAGTTCCTGCCCGCACCATGAGGTTCGCCCCATCCGGCATAGCCCCCAAATTTGCGAACCGGAGACCAGTCGGGCATTGCGGGGGGCACATCGTTTTCGTCGAGGGTCGCGAAATCGCCTGCACCATAGACGATCTTTCCACCAAGCATGGTGAGTTCGGAGGTAAGGAACGATATCTCGTCTTCCGCACAAGAGAAGAAGTCCTTGTCCGGAACCACAAGATCGGCGAATTGCCCTATCTCGATGCGTCCTTTCTTGCCCTCTTCATTCGAAAACCAGGTCACATTTTCCGTCCACATGCGAAGAGCGGTTTCTCTGTCTAGGCAGTTTGCGCGAGGATACAACTGCATGCCCCCGACGGTCTTGCCGGTCACCATCCATGCCAGCGATACCCACGGATTATAGGAGGCAACGCGAGTAGCATCTGTTCCTGCAGAGGTCTTGACGCCCTTCTCCAGGATCTTCGCGATTGGTGGTGTCGCCTCGGCAGCGCCATGGCCATACCGCTCTACGAAATACTCGCCTTGATAGGCCATGCGGTGCTGTACAGCGATGCCGCCACCAAGCGCCGCGATCCGGTCGATAGAGCGATCGGAAATTGTTTCGGCATGGTCGAAAAACCAATTCAGGCCATCAAGGGGAATATCCTGATTGACCTTCTCGAAGACGTCCAGGGCCCTTGATATCGTTTCGTCATAAGTGGCGTGAAGACGCCATGGCCAGCGGTTTTGAGCCAGAACTCGAACGACTTCCTCGAGTTCGCCCTCCATTTCAGGTGGCATATCGGGCCTTGGTTGGCGAAAGTCTTCAAAGTCTGCCGCAGAAAATACGAGCATCTCGCCGGCACCGTTGTGGCGGAAATAGTCGGTACCCTGCTTGTACTTCACCGATGAGGTCCAATTGAGGAAGTCTTCCTTTTCGCCTTTTGGCTTTTGAGTAAAAAGATTGTAGGCGAGCCTTACGGTGAGCTGATTGTCATCGGACAGTTTCTGGATGACAGCATAATCGTCTGGATAGTTCTGAAATCCGCCGCCCGCGTCGATCACTCCAGTAATTCCCAGGCGGTTCAATTCGCGCATGAAGTGGCGCGTTGAGTTTACCAGATACTCGAAAGGGAGTTTTGGCCCTTTTGCTAAAGTCGAATACAGGATGCCGGCGTTCGGCTTTGCAAGCAGCATCCCCGTCGGATTCCCGTTGGCGTCCCGGGTGATCTCGCCGCCTGGTGGGTTCGGTGTATCTTTCGTGTAGCCTACTGCCCGCAGCGCTGCTCCATTTAGGAGCGCACGATCATATAGATGCAATAGAAAGACGGGCGTGTCGGGCGCGACCGCGTTGATCTCCTCGATCGTGGGCAGGCGCTTCTCGGAAAATTGATGTTCAGTGAAACCTCCGACGACGCGAACCCATTGCGGCGCGGGTGTGTTTGCCACTTGTCGCTTCAACATGTCCATGGCGTCTGCAAGCGAGCGTACCCCGTCCCAGCGCAGTTCCATGTTGAAATTCAGACCGCCACGGACGACATGAGTGTGATTATCGATAAGTCCAGGCAGTACCCGCTTCCCCTTCAGGTCAATCATCTTAGTATCAGGGCCAGCGTGTATCATGACATCGGCGTCGTGCCCTACGGCGATGAATTTTCCGTCTTGGATTGCAACTGCGCTGGCGACTGGATTGGTGCGATCAAGCGTCGTGAAAAGCCCGCGGTGCAGAATAATGTCGGCGGTCATCGAAAAGTTCTCCGTTCAAAGCCTAATGTCGGCAAATGTTTAGGTGGTGAAAGGTCAGATCGGGTGGATCATGTCGCGAGCATAGGCGAGGCCTATGCCGTAGCCGCCGGCATGGGCTTCAACGATCGCCCTTGCTCCATCGTAAGTTTCCCTTCTCGTCCAATCACGTTGGAGCTCGAGAAGCACTTGCAGCCATGACGTCATGACGGCACCGGCAGTTTCCATTCGACGAAGCGCAAGGGAGTGGCTATCGGCGGTCACCCCGCCGCAAGTATCTGCGACGACAAAAACATCGTATCCATCTGCGAGCGCGGATAAAACGGGGAATGACACGCATGCTTCGGTGAGAAGGCCCGACACGATCAGCTTTCGTCGACCGATCTTTGCTATTTCAGCGCGGACCGCATCGTCCTCCCACGCATTCATGTTCCTGCGCTCGAACGAGGGAACTTCGCCCAGCACGTTTTGGATCGTCGGCATGAGGGGGCCGCTGTAGACCTTCGACGCTGAAGTCGAGACCACGACAGGGACTTGAAAGACTTTCGCGGTTTTGGCCAAAGCAACCGTGTTGCTCACTAACAACTGACGGTCGGTCGATCCAACCCCGAAGGCCAGACCGGCTTGATGATCGACGATGAGAAGCGTCGCATCCTGAGGAGAAAGGAGAGGATGTTCGGTCATATTCGTGCTCCGTGTTTTAACGGCTTGGGAGGAATTGCCGACATTTAACCCCGGGAGCATCTAGTGACTTGGACGGATGCTCTGGATTTGATGAAACCGCGCACGAAGTTTGTTTCGCAGGCAGGAAAGTATGGCCGGGGAGATGTCAGCCTAGCTGTCACGCGGCCAAAGATCGGCAGCCGTCGAGAGGTAGAGCTTCTTTCTCTCTTCAGCTTTGAAGCGTTACCCGCACTTTACTCGCAGAAACGCTGGAAAGATCGGAAACCGGATCGAATAGGGATGGTTGCCGGACGGCTCGGAATCACGACGAATTCGCTGGGGCTATTGAAGGATAAGTTCATGAGCGAACGAAAGGCTCTTCCAAGTCGCGGTGAAGCTCGAGAAGCTCAGCCATCTTGATCAGGTCGGCCAGGTTCTTGGCGCCCATCTTCCGCATTGCGTGGCCTCGGTGGATTTTCACTGTTACTTCGCTCAACAAAAGCTTGCCGGCGACCTGCTTGTTCATCAACCCCGTCGTTACCAGCGACATCACCTGTCGTTCTCGCAGGCTCAGTTCGGTATAACGCTTTCTCAGCCCACGAAGCTCGGCTTCTTCCTGTCTTCTGTTGCGATCGATCGCCAAGGCCGCGGCAACTGCGTCAAGCATGTCCTGATCCCGAAATGGCTTCGGCAGGAAATCAACTGCGCCCGCCTTCATTGCCCTCACCGTCATTGGAATATCGCCATGGCCGGTTATGAAAACAACCGGGAGGGATGCGCCGGCCTTCATCAGTTGATCATGAAAATCCAGACCGCTTTGCCCTGGCAGGCGAACGTCGAGAACAAGGCATCCTGTGACATCGGGCTTTCTGGCGTCGAGAAATTCCCTTGCATTGCCGAACATGCTGGTTGTTAAGCCGACCGAGCGAAAGAGGCTGTCCAAGGACATTCGCAGTTCATCGTCATCCTCAACGATGAATACGATTGGCCCCTCTTGAGCGACAATGTTCATTGGCGAATAAAGCTCAGCATATCACTGTTGAGACGGTCTTTATGGGTGAAAAGCAACCCATGCGGAGCGTTTTCATAGAGCTTCAGTTCCGCAGTCGGCATCAATTCGATAGCCTGTTGGGCGGTAGCGCCAAAAGGAACAAAAGCATCGTCCTCGCCGTGGATGATGAGGACTGGGATATCGAACTTCGCGATGTCTCCGCGGTAGTCGGTCATAGCGCAGGCGGTTATTGAATCATGAGCTGCCTTTAAGGAACATTGCATCGCGATCTGATGGAGCTGCATCATGCTGCCCTCGGAAATGCACGCGCCCTCTTTGTCCGCCCCAAAAAATAAACGCGAAAAGCCGCGAATGAACTCTGCTCGATCCGAACGCAGTCCTGCTCTGACGCTGTCAAACACTGCTTCGGGAACGCCATTCGGATAGTCCTCGCTCCATGCGAGCTTTGGGGTCGTCGCACCAATCAGGACAAGGCGTGATATTCTTTCGCTCCCATATCGGCCGATATAACGGGTAATCTCTCCACCGCCCATTGCGTAGCCGACAAGGGTTAGGTCCCAGAGATCAAGTGCCGTTATAATTTCTGATAGGTCTTCCGAGAACGTATCGTGGTCATATCCGTGCCACGGCTGATCCGACCGACCAAACCCTCTGCGGTCATGGGCGATGACGCGGAAACCTTCTGATGCCAAATGCATCATCTGGTTTTCCCACATGTCAGAGTTCAGGGGCCATCCATGGCTGAACAAAACGGGAGGACCGCTTCCCCAATCTTTGTAATAAAGCCGCGTGTCATCGCGAACAGTCAGCAGTGGCATTTTGTAGCCCCGAAGTTGTAATTTCAAAGCGCATATGAGGTCTAACAACTGTTCGCTCGAACCGCCAGAGCTGCATTTTTTTAGTGGGAGCAATCGTCAAATCGCAGCACAAACATACAAAAAATAGTCATGAACGCCTCAGCCTGATAGAGCGTCGAGGCCGCTATTTCCCCGCAGGCGATGCAAATTTAGGCATTCTGCAACAGATTTCGTCTGATCGACGCGTTCGCGAACCATTGCCCAGCTCGCCGAACGCTCTCCATAGAAAAATCCAAACCGCCTTCGTATGCGACAAGAACGCTCGTCCGTTATGACGCATGTTGTCCCCATGCAATTGTGCATCACGAGAGGACAACATTGATGACCGTTCATGCTACTCCGACGCCCGGTTCCAAGCTTTTGACGCCGAAAGACCACACGCTTCTCATGATTGACTTTCAGTCGCAGATGTCTTTTGCGACCAAGAGTATCGATGCGGTCAATCTGCGTAATAATGCCGCCCTTGTTGCCAACGCCGCCAAGGGTTTTGGCGTATCCACCATTCTGACGACGGTTGCGGAAAAAAGCTTTTCCGGACCGATGTTCAACGAAATCACCGATGCTTTCCCCGGACAGAAGCTGTTTGATCGCACCTCCATGAACACGTGGGAAGATGCCGCTGTCATCGAAGAAATCAATCGCATCGGCAAGAAGCGGATCGTTCTCACTGGGCTATGGACGGGTGTTTGCATCGTGGGTCCCGCGCTTTCTGCAATCGAACAGGGCTTTGAGGTCTTTGTTCTGGCAGATGCGTGCGGAGACGTGACCGATGAAGCGCATAATCGCGCTATGGACCGTATGGTCCAGATCGGGGTTCAGCCGATGACGTCGCTCCAATACATGCTCGAACTTCAGCGCGATTGGGCACGTACAGAGACCTACGACATGACAACAGGCATCGCAAAGAAGTTCGGCGGTTCGTATGGCCTTGGCATTATTTACGCCAAGACGATGTTCAACGCCGCCGAAGGCCACTGACACATTCAAAGCTTGTCGCGCCGTCGTTTTGGCTTCAAGCGACAGGTCGACCATGATGGAGGGTACACCTATGAAAATATATCTTTTATCGCTTGGTGCAGGCCTTCTGGTCGGCATCATCTACAGCCTTCTCAACGTCCGCTCACCGGCGCCCCCGGTTGTGGCCTTGATCGGCCTCCTTGGCATCTTGGTCGGCGAACAGCTGATTCCTTTCGCACGGAGTGTTTGGAGCAAAGAGCCCGCCGCGGTGTCTTGGCTCTATCAAATAAAACCGCATATGTTTGGTCATCTGCCGGGAGGCTTAAGCCGAGCAGACATTCCGACGAAATCAGATAAGGTCGACGTCTGAGATCAAGGTTAGCGAACAAGATGAGCGGGAAGCTCTCTCGCTCATCTCTTTGTGGTTGGAGGTATGAGGCCGATGCGCGTGAATGCCCAGCTGCTGATGCGTATTGCCGAGCTAATGCGTGGAGGTCGCGAACGCCTTCATTTTTACGAAGACGAGATCTTCGAATTCTCTGCTGAAGAGCGAGGAGTGATACCCGGCGCGCCGCCTACGCCCGCGCATTCGAAGAGTTTAAGATGCATATATGGCGCGACCTCAATTCTTGTCGGTTTGACCGGGGCACTTGGAAATGGCCTAGTGGTCGTAAACCTTCCCTATTTGCAAGGCGCCCTGCAACTGAATGGCAGCGAAGTGGCCTGGCTTCCTGCAGCATATTTGATGACATCAGCAATCTCTGGGGCGCTTCTTGTCAAATATCGCCAGCTGTTCGGCATACGGTCTTTTTGTATGGTCTTCCTGACGGTCCAAGTTTTTCTGATCGCCGCTCATCTCAGTGTGGACACTTTGGAAAGTGCTGTCCTTATCCGAGCAGCGAGCGGGTTCTGTGGCACGGCGCTTTTGTCGTTGGGCGTCTTCTATATGATCCAAGCTTTTCCAGTGAGCCAAAGACTTACTGCCGTGACCTTGGGCATCGGTATCCCCCAACTGGCCTTGCCGCTTGCGCGCCTATTTCCCAAAGATCAGCTTGCCTTAAACAACTGGCAGGGTCTGACATTGTTTGAACTCGGGCTATCAGCGCTTACCCTCGCGGTCGTCATCGTGGTGAGATTGCCTCCAAACACAAGGCAAAACAGCTTTGAACCGCTCGATGCGCTGACGTTTATATTATATACCGGCGGTGTTGCTCTGCTTGCTTCCTGCCTTGGCCTTGGCGGTTATCTTTGGTGGACGAATGAGGCCTGGATCGGCCTTGGGCTTGCCGCTGCAATCCCGTGCCTTACGCTAGCGTTCATAATCGAATACTTGCGCAGTCGCCCGCTGATCGATGTTCGTTGGTTATCCTCTGCGACCTTTATCCGATGGTCGATCATTGCGGTGATCTGGCGAATTGCGATCGCTGAACAATCACTCGGCGTGATCGGTCTGCTGCGTGACTTTGGCCTGACCAACGACGACTTCTTTGATCTTTCGCTCGTGATATTTCTTTCCGCAGTTGCCGGTTTATTGACTGCAGCACTGTTCATTGGCCCTAAACGACTGCCGCTCATGGTCGTCGCATCTTTGCTTTTGGTGGCTGTCGCGGCGTTCGCAGATTCCTTCTCGGGCATCGAAAGCCGTGTTTCGCAGTTTCTTGTCACCCAAGCGATCATTGCTTTCGCGACCACGACGTTTATCGGCCCCTCTTTTATATTTGGACTGTCAAGGGTCATCACCGAAGGCGGCGCGAAAATGACGAGCTTCGTAGCGCTGTTCGGCATCACCCAGGCTATCGGGTCGCTCTTGGGTACCGCCTTTGTGCAAACTTATCTTTTTTACGCGCAGCAGCGCCATCTTCTAGACTTTGCGGGGCAGGCTTCGAAGTCGAGCGCAAGCGTGCTTGCAGTAATTTCACAGAATGTGAGTTTATACGGTGCCGTGATTTCAGATCCGGTTCTTCGAGCCGGAGAAGGTGCGTCCGCGCTTTCTCAAAAGGCACTGCAGTACGCCAGGCTGGCTGCTTATAACGATGTGTTCTTTGCGATATCCATCATCGCCTTTTCAGCGGCTATTATTGTGACAATCGCAACTTCATGGGGCAAGCTTATGAACTCAATTACAAAGAGGCACGCAACATGACCGATGCAAACCCCATGCCGGTCCCCGCCGGTTCAGGAGCCGCGTGGCGTCCACCACGAAGCAGTGTTCTGTCGATTGCTCTTGCTGTCGGCCTTGGAACAGTTGGTACGCTCACCGTTCTCAAAGTCTGGCAGCTTCCTCCTTTCTCAAGTGCTGTCGTTACGACCGAGAATGCCTATATTCGCGGCCAGACGACATTGATTAGCTCGCAAGTCAGCGGTTACATCCGATCAATCGCTGTCGCGGACTACCAACATGTCAGAAAAGGAGACGAGCTGCTGCGGGTGGATGACCGTATCTATCGACAGAAGGTTGCTGAAGCACAAGCGAACCTAGATCTGGCCAATGCCAATCTGGCCAATAACAGTCAAGCAATCGCCCAGCGAAATCTCGATGTTGCTACAGCTGAGGCAAAGGTCGCAAGTGCCGAGGCTCAAAATGCCAAAGCCGGAGATGATCTGAAGCGCGTAACGCAACTGGTTCAGCGCGGCACCGTATCGACCAGCGAACTGGATGCTACACGCGCCACGCAGCTTTCTATGGCTGCTGCGCTTCAGGAAGCGCAAGCCTTGCTTGAAAGCGCACATCAAGGTGTTCGCTCTGCGCAGGTGAACGAAAACGCTCTCCGCTCCGAGGTTGAAAGCGCGGCAGCTCAGCTTGAGATGGCCAGAATTGATCTTGATTACACGACTGTGGTTTCACCCGACGATGGTGATCTGAGCGATGTGGGCGCAAGGAAAGGGCAATACGTCACCACCGGAACGCAGTTGATGTTCCTGGTGCCTGCGGAAAAGTGGGTCATCGCAAATTTCAAAGAGGCTCAGACAAGAAACATCAAGGTCGGACAACGCGCCTGGTTCTACGTGGATGCTCTTGGGCCTCGACGGTTTACCGGCGTCGTAGAGCAGATTTCCCCTGCGACAGGGTCGGAATATTCAGTGCTTCGGACCGATAACGCTATCGGTAACTTCGTCAAAATCCCCCAGAGAATAACGGTGAAGATAAGGATCGACGATACGGAAAGCGATGGTTCTGCCCTTCGTCCGGGAATGTCCGTTGAAGCATCCGTCGATACCGCAACTGTCGGCGAACCTCACGCTGCAAATTGACCGTACTTGCAGACAAACACGAGACTGGTGTCCAAGCGTTCGCGATAGCTTGAGTCTAAGGTTTCTCTAATGAATATGGAGAAACAAGATGTCTTCCAAATCCGCCGGCACATCATTAGGACGCCTCATTCCAATCGCAGCAGCCGCACTTGTGATAACGGAAACCCTTTTCGTTTCAGCAGCAAAGCCGTCATTCGCAGCCGCGCCAATTGTAGGAACGCAAGCGCCCGGCTTTTACCGTATGATGCTTGGAAGCTTCGAAATCACGGTCTTGTCGGATGGGACGCATCCATTTCCCGTTCACAAGGTGCTGACGCAAGTGGTTGGCGGCAAGGGCGCGATACCACTCGATCAAGCAGCGCCGGGCGAGGCAGATGCACTGCTCGCGGAGAGTAAGCTTGCTGTACCAGTCCAAGGATCGATCAATGCCTTCTTGATCAACACGGGATCAAAACTCATATTGATCGACAGCGGCGCCGGCTCGCTTTACGGAGATTGTTGTGGCCACCTGATCGCCAATCTCAAAAGTGCCGGTTATTCACCCGATCAAGTTGATGAAATCTATCTGACCCATCTTCATGCGGACCATGTCGGCGGTATTGCGCCGAATGGCAACATGGCCTTCAAAAACGCCGTCGTCAGGGTGAGCCAAGTCGATGCGGACTACTGGCTAAGCGACAAAAACGAGCAGGCGGCACCAAAGTTGCTAAACTCGATGTTCGAGGGAGATAAAGCCTCTCTGAAGCCATACATCGACGCTGGCAAATTTAAACCCTTTACGTATGGCGAACAACTTTCACCTGGTATCACACCGATCGCCAGTCCCGGTCATACGCCTGGTCACAGCTTTTTCATGGTGGAAAGCGATGGCCAGAGGATGCTGATGTGGGGTGATGTGGTGCACGTGGCGGCCGTGCAGTTTCCCAACCCTTCTGTCACGCTGGCCTATGATAGCGATGCGCAAATGGCCGAAAACGAGCGCGAAATGGTTTTTTCCGAGGCCGCACGGAGTGGCTACTGGATAGGCGCAGCACACATTTCTTTTCCCGGTGTCGGGCACGTCAGTGCCTCGCAAGGGAAATATTACTGGATCCCCGCGAACTACGACGGTTCACCTGTGCAGAAATAGCCGGGGATTATCGCCTGCTTCACACAGCTCGCACAGAGCGATGCGGCATTGCTTGTACAGAGGCAAGCGGATCTTACCAATTTTAGGTCCGAGCCGAATCGATGAGCCGCGAGCATCTCCTTCACATCAATGGAGTTCCTAAATGCCTCAATCTGAGCTCTATCGCTTTCGTCACGGAGAGTTTGATATCACCGTGCTCTCCGATGGTCCCATTATCCTTCATGGCGAGTTATTCGCGCCGGAAGCGGACGAGGCTGAGCGCGCCAATATTGTTTCAAGACTGAAAGGGTATGATAACAAGGCTCACGCCCAGTCAAACATTCCGCTGATCGTCCATAACAAGGATATCATCCTGGTGGATGTGGGTGCAGGCAAGCGTTTCCAGCCAACCGAGGGTATGCTCGAAGAAAACCTCGGACGCGTCGGCCTGAGCGCAGATGACATCACAATCGTTCTGATATCCCATGCGCATCCGGATCATATCTGGGGACTGCTGAAAGACGACGGAAGCTTGCGCTTTTCGAAAGCGAAGTACTTTGTTGGAAAGGCTGAGTGGGCCTTTTGGATGGGAGAGGCCGCTTCTGCGTTACCCCCGGAAGTGCAACCCTTTGTCGCGGGCGCACGCCGGGATCTCAGCGCTTTGAAAGATGAAGCGAACTTTTTGGAGGATGGCGACCAGATCGTCGCTGGCATGCATGTCCTCGCCACACCGGGACACACTCCTGGTCATCTATCGGTTGTGCTCGACGGCGACGTCCCGTTGATCATCACCGTCGATGCTGTTTCCAGTGACATTGTTTCATTTGAACATCCTGAATGGAGTTTTGGCTTCGATATGGATCCTGCCGAAGCCAGGGTCACGCGCCGGTCTCTGATGGACCGGGCAGTGGCCCAAAATGCAAAGCTACTTGGCTTCCATTGGACTTATCCCGGAGTGGGTTGGATCAAGCAGGTCGGCGCTGCCTATGAGTTCGTGAGCGCCGCGGGAGAAAGACCTTGACCCGGAGAGTCCTCGGACGACAAGGAAGCTTTCTTGCATCTGCGGCTGTCGTCGCGCATACGATCTGGACAAGTGCGGCACCCGCTCTGAGCTACCCGTTATATGCTCAACAATGGCATCTCACGACATTTACGACGACAGCGATTTTTGCGGTCTATCCTGTGCTTGTCGTCTTCGTCCTGGTTCTGTTTGGAAACCTTTCAGACTTCATTGGGAGAAGGGAGACGATGTTGGCAGGGCTCGCCTTCTCTGGCCTTGGATCTTTGACCTTCGCACTCGCTCAAAGTGTTGACTGGCTGTTCTGGGGCCGCGCGTTCATGGGCATAGGAGTTGGTCTTTCAGCCGGACCATCAGCCGCGGCAATTGTAGAGTTCAGCCCACCTCATCGAGTTGGTCAAGCCGGCGGTGCAACCGCGGCGGCCCAAGGCCTTGGAATGATGTCAGCTGCGCTGATCGGCGGCCCATTGATCCAATACGCGCCGCTTCCGCTGAGGCTGAACTTCGCGGTGCTATCAGGCTTTCTCGCTGGCTTGTTCGCCATGACATGGTTTATGCCAAATCACACTGCCTCGCGGCCGTCGGGACGTTGGAAGCCGAAGGTCCCGTCGATCCCCAACGGAGCGTATGCAGTCTTTGTTACTTCCACCGCAGCTGTGACAGGATCTTACGTCCTGGGCGCCATGACGCTCTCCCTCGGAGCTCAAGTTGCGCGTGACGTCGTTGCTTCTTCAAACGCTTTGGTCAACGGAGGAACGATCGCACTATTCGCTCTGGCATCGACACTTGCCACTATTCCGGCACGAAAAATCGCTGTGCGTATAGTGATGTTATCGGGTGGTATCTCTGCCATCGTCGCGTCTGCCGTGCTTGCGATTGCGGCCGTCGAGCATTCCTTGAGCCTCTACATCCTGGCTCAGCTTGGGGCTGGGGCTGCGTATAGCTGGCTCCTCCTCGGCGGCCTCTCGCTGATGAACTCCCACCTACCGGTGACGCACAGGGCAGCGACCTTGTCTGCCCTTTTTCTCGTGGCATATCTCGCGCAGGCGCTCGTCGCGCTATCGCTTGGAAAGACCGCCACAATCTATGGGCTTGCAATGGCAGTTGACATTGGCGTGGTTACGGTCGCCGCCCTTGCGCTGCTGACGCTCCTTTTGGACCTGATCCAACGCAAGACGGCTTTAGGTCGTTCAAGGAAAGCTCGATCATGACAGTCCTTCCAGCCAATCTGACTGTCCTCAACATACTGTTGATCTTTCATCATAGCCTCGGTCACGCGGGCATGAACCTAGGGATGATTGACGTTCCTGGTCCAATCTCTACTTCTTGCATTGGGCATCCGTGATCGGTGCAATTGGAGACGCTGGTGCCTTATAGTTTACTTATCGGAATTGTAGACGACGACGAAGATATTCCAATTGCGATCAGTAGTCTCTTAAGGTCGCTGGGGTACGAAGCTGAATGCTTTCATTCGGCAGAGCAGCTCTTATACCGCGCGAGATTGGCTGACTTTTTTTGCATAATCAGCGATATTGATATGCCGTTCATGGATGGTATTGAGTTGACGCATGCACTCGGTGAGCTTGAGCAAGGTCTACCGGTTATCCTCATGACAGGCAGAATGGAGCCAAGTTTGGAGGAACGGGCCTATGCAAGCGGGGCAATTTCAGTTGTCGCCAAGCCGTTCTCTTTGAACGACCTGAGTCGCAATCTAGATAAGGCCGGTGACTATCGCCGGGGTGCCGTTTGACTGTCTGTAACCTGCTATGCAAGCAGCGGCCGAGCAGCTAAACCGTCTGCATCCGGCTCTGTCGGAAGCGAAAAGCTGAACTGAGCGCCAAGATACTGCGACGACTGAAGTTCAATCGTGCTGCCATGAGCCTCTATGATAGAGCGGCATATTGCCAGCCCCATGCCGACCCCACCTATTTTGGTTGTATAAAAGCTCTCGAATAAGCGCTCGCGCACCTTCGGATCGACACCCGGACCACTGTCTTCGACCTCTACAGTGACGCGTCGTTGGTCTTTACGCGCTCTGATAGCAAGCGTCCGGTTCCAGGCCTGCCCGTCTGCCATTGCCTGAGCTGCATTGGTGACCAAATTGACGAGAACCTGTAGTATCTGAGTCCGATCAATCCAAACCGGCACAAGGTCGGGAGCAAGCTCAAGGCGCAGTGCAATCTGACGATGGCTCAAATCCGATCGAAGAATTAAAACTGCTTCGTCGATGAGAGCAGCTATATCGACCGCCTTTCTGTCGGGCTTTGTGTTGCGTGCTAATCCCTTTAAAGCAGCAATAATATTTCCTGCCCGTCTACCGCTGTTGGCAATTCTTTCGAGCAGCGTTCGGACTTCGCCCAGATTAGGCTGCTCGTGGCTCAGCCAGCGTAGGCCTGCCTCGGCACTCGTGACGATCGACCCAAGAGGCTGGTTCACTTCGTGGGAGATCGAAGCCGTCATTTCTCCAAGCATCGATATGCGCCCAGCATGGGCGATGTCGCCAAGAACGTTGAAAGTCTCGCTATCGCGCGACTGATGAAGCTTTGTGATCCCGAGGATGGCCCTGTCTTGTTGACCGGATTGCCCATTCTTCCATCCGGATATGTGCGCGGGGAACAACGAACCGTCGGGAGACTTCAATATTCCTTCCATGGAAAAGCTCAATCCGTTGAGAAGCCTTAACAGCCCTCTGACAAAGGGCTTTTCCAATGTCTCTGGGATGATGTGTGAGACGTGTTCTAGCGCCGGCTTTTCGTGGCTCAAAAGGATAGACCGCGCGGCTGCATTCAGATCAAGTATTTCTAGACTGTTTGTTAAAGATCTAACGAGCGCTTGATCCCAGGATGTATCGTCATCAAACGATATGTCGGGACTCTTGATCAAATCTCGCGTCTTACGAAGATCAATTTCTATCACCGCGAACGGTGCGTGAGCGAAGACACCACGCGAGAGTATTCCACTAGGCATGTCTCACTTCCAACAGCTTTACGCTCTCTCGGCATCCAGTGTGTGATTGAGACCTTGCAGGTCTCGATACGACGGTAACGACTTCGCTTCTACGTTGAAAGGCCTTCATCGTGCTACGCTGGTGTATTGTTCAAGAAGAGTAGGCCCAATTCAAGATCATGCGCATGCATGCCACCGCCGGATGTTTGTTATCTATCGAATCCTGCAGGCGCCGGTTTTAGGGATCAATCATACAAAGGTATGATTGGCTACGACTGGTGTGTTGGAAAATTCAATGAATGTACGATTTCGGATGGAGTGCGATCCAGCGAAGATGACCTTATCAGCAAACGTTTTTCGGTCATTAGGAGATCAATATGCTTCTCAGCGCCGCTATTGTTTCACACCACCTGAAGCTGGAACATCTTCCGCCCGAAGCGTCGAACGAAGTCTCCCGTCTGGTTATCAAGGCGATTACCACGGTCGACAAAGACGAGGTCACCGCAATCGATCTGATCAAACAGGCATCTATCTTGCTCACGCCGCATGTCGTCACCGAGGGCATTGTTAAGCGCGTGACAACGGGCGGCCTCGCACCATGGCAAATTAATCGCGTGCGGAAATATATCGAAGATAATCTTTCGACCGCGATTTCGCTCGACGAGCTTGCTGAACTGGTCCGTCTGAGCACGAGCTACTTTTCCGCCGCATTCAAAGTCAGCTTTGCTATGTCGCCTCATAACTATATCGTCAGCCGCCGCATCGAACATGCAAAGTACCGAATGACCAACAGCAACGATAGTTTGAGCGAAATTGCGCTGGACTGCGGCCTCTCGGACCAAGCTCATCTTTCCCGGATCTTTCGCAGGGCCACCGGAACAACACCCAGCGCTTGGCGCCGTTTTAGCGCCAGTTATGAGCTGGCGATGTCAGCTTAGGACGCCTGGTATTGAATATGCCGATGACACTGAGGACCTTCCTGGTCGCGATCGCTACATGTTGACAGAAGGCGTGGCCTGCAGAGCCTGTCGTAACGCCGTCACGAACACGCGCACCTTGGGCAGAACGTTTCGCGTGGTGGGATAAACCGCCCAGATTGCAATCTGCTCTGGTTTTGCCTCATCAAGGACCACGCGCCGAAGCCTGCCGGAAAGTAAATCGTCAGCGACCGCCCATTCTGATAAGAGAGTGATCCCGGCTCCGGCAAGGCACACGGAATGACATCCAGCGATGCTGGTGGATGAAAACCGCGAGGGGACACGAAAATGCGTCTCACCGTCCTGCGAATTGAAGGTCCAATGCGTAGCACCTGCCATGGGAAGGCAATCATGATGCGAGAGTTCTTCCAAAGAGTGGGGCGTTCCTCGGCGACTAAGATAGTCAGGCGAGGCAACCAGGGTCCGCGGGTTGTCCGCCAGTTTTTGTGCAATAAGACTGCTGTCCTTCAGCCGCGCGATACGAATGGCAAGATCAGTTCCTGACGCAGTGAGGTCTGGAAGCCGGTCGTTCATGTCGAGCGCGATTTGAAGGTCGGGATGCTCATGCAGGAGCGCCGGGATCAACGGGGGGACGATTTTAAGTCCCAGTGCGACGGGAACTGAAACTCGAAGGAGGCCCGCTGCTCCCATCGTCTCTGATCGAACAAGTGCTCGACCTTGCTGTTCGTTGTCAACAATTGCCTGAGCAAATGGGAGGAATGTTTCTCCTTCCGCCGTTAGGGATAGCGAGCGCGTGGTTCGATTGAGGAGTCGAACGCCAAGAGCTGTCTCCAACGCGGAGAGCCGACGCGTTGCAGCCATCGGCATCATGCCAAGGCGCCTACCGGCTTCCGAAATGCTTCCGGAGGCAACCGAGCCGACAAAAACAGCAAGATCATCTGTGTTCATTATAACTGATTTCGATAAACTGGCAGATCAATATCCACAACTAAAACAACTGGCGATGCAAAGCTACATTTTTCACGTCCTCGTAGCTTGAAAGGCTCATGAAATGTCATCCTCAACAACAAGTAGCGCATTGAGCAAAACCGCTCTTTTGGCCATGTCCATTGCCAGTGGCATTGCGGTCGCCAATATCTACTACAACCAACCGATGCTCGGCATCATCGAAGCTGACTTCCGAGGTCAATCCGCAGCTGAGCTGGTGCCTACGGCGACCCAGCTTGGCTATGCTGTCGGACTCTTTCTATTGCTGCCGCTCGGTGACCTCGTTCAACGGCGAAAACTGATCATCGCACAGTTTGTGATATTGGCGGGAGCACTGTCGCTTGCAGCAATGTCATCATCCGCCTGGATGCTGGTTATCAGTTCGCTTGTTGTTGGAGCAAGCTCCACTGTCGCCCAACAGATCGTGCCCTTCGCGGCATCATTGGCTGCCGCCGAAAAGCGCGGTTCGACCATTGGTACCGTGATGGCTGGCGTTCTTTCGGGTATTCTTTTCAGTCGAACCCTATCGGGCTTCGTGGGTGAGCATGCGGGCTGGCGCGAGATGTTCTGGATTGGAGCGCCGCTGGCGCTGGCTGCGGCGGTCATGATGTTTGCAATACTACCCGCTCATGCGCCCACATCACGGATGCAATATGGGAGCGCGATCAAGTCACTTGGCCAGTTGTGGAGGCATCATCCGTCGCTACGAACAGCGACACTGGTTCAAGCTTCGCTGTTCGCTTCCTTCACTGCGTTCTGGACCATTCTCGCTCTTTATCTGCAGGGGCCGAATTTCGCGCTTGGAGCGGACGTCGCAGGATTGTTCGGTGTCGTGGGTGCGGTGGGAGTTTTTGCTGCCCCGGTAGCAGGCCGCATTGCAGATAAGCGCGGTCCGCATTTCGTTGTTTGGCTCGGAACTGTCCTGACGATTGCCGCCTGGATGATCTTTGGAACATGGGCGTCGATCGTCGCGCTGGTAATCGGCGTCATCATTCTCGACTTCGGCATCCAGAGCGTGTTGGTTTCCAACCAGCATATCATCTACGCACTTAATCCCGATGCCCGGAGCCGTTTGAATACAATCTTCATGACGGGGATGTTTCTTGGAGGAGCCGCGGGCTCAGCTATCGCCTCGCTGGCTTGGCAGAACGGATCGTGGCTAGGAGTAACCATTGTCGGGGGCATCCTCCCGCTGATCGCGCTAGCACTGAAGGCCGCTGGTCAAAGATCGACATCGAAGTTCAGCCACGCCAAGTAAAACGGAGATAAAAAGATCATTGTAAATTGGACTGGGCGGCGGTCGTAGGCAGGACTTCTCTGGGCCATATTCCTCCACGAGATAGCCCAGAGGGGCGCTTTGATCAGCGTTCTCTTCCAATGATTTTTATCTGACGGTTGCCGCGGTTATGTTTCCGGTTATTGGCTGTAACGGTCGCCGGAAACTTTTGTCGTTGCAGGGTAGGCAGGATCAGCCTGCGCGGACGGAAGTGATTAGCGGCTCCGCACATTGACGATGACAACGAGACTCCAACGCGGTGCTGCTTCCTCGTTAACGGTTCGGTCGAACGACGCTTGGCGCATCGGCCTAAAGCTGAAACAACTGCCGAATTCTATTGGAGATGGTCAGAGGGCGGTGCTGTACGGATGAGCTCCCGCCAGCACTCGCTGCTTCGGCATCGAGGCGTGCGGACAAGGTAGAGCCGATCTCGTCGGCGAGGTCTGGTCGATCGCGTAAAACCTTAGCAATACTTTCAGCCGATAGCTCGTACACAACAGCGGTTGTAAGGGTCCGGATTGTTCCAGGCTCTGCCGCTCCCATCAGCAGACCGCGCTCGCCGAGAAAGTCACCGGGAGACAGGCGGTTCAGTTCGATCTTTCGGCCGCCGTCGTCTCTTTCGACGGCGACGACTCCTTGAGCAACGATCATGAGCGTCGGGGACCTTTCACCCTGCTGAATGATCTCGGTTCCACGCGGGTAAGGATGCCGGGAGAGGTCGGTCGACAAGGTTTTTAACTCGTCTGCTGTCAATGAACTGAAGAGCGGAAGCGCGTGCACGATCTTCGCCGGGCTATCTGCAGGAAGATCGATGGGATTGACTGGCGTTGTCGGCATGTAGGCCGGCAGGGCAGTCGTGGTGACGAGTTGAAGGCCTTCGGCCTTGAGATGACGAAATATAAGGTCAAGCATCTCATTCTTAGCGGCGATGATCTGGCCTGCGTCAGCGACCCGGAAGGAAAGGTCCACGGCTATCGACTGTCCATCGATATCGCCCAAGGTGATGAGGGCCGGCGGGTCACGCAACGTGTGCTTACTGCCGATAACGATGGTCTCAAACACGTGTTGGATCTGAAGCGGCGTTCGGCTCGTGATCACCCTCACACCGATGCTTATTCCGTGGGCTTCATCAGGGCTGCTTTGATTGACAAGCTGGCTCTTCGCCAGATTGCTGTTGGGGATAACCACAAGGTCGTTTGTAGCGTTCAGCAAATGTGTAGCACGCCAGTTCGTCTCAACGACGCGTCCCTGAACTCCGGTGTCCAATATGATCCAATCACCAATGGAATAGGGCCGCCCAAGATTCAGCGCCACTCCGGAAAAAACGTCGGAAAGCGTGCTTTGGAGGGCAAGACCGAGTATCACCGCGATGACACCGGAGGTAGCAATCAAAGTGCCGACCGGAATATTGAAGACGTAGGCCACGATAGAAAGGCCTGCACCGATGTAGATAATCCCGGCAATCAGGTCCTGGACCAGTCGCCCCTCTCTGGGACGTTCTTCGAAAATCAGAACAAGCCTGACGAAGCTGATGAGCATCAATGCGCCGCCGATCCACCAAATGGCTTTCGCGGCTCCATAAAGCACGACAGTCCAAGTTCCGTCAGGATGTTGGGTTGTCGAATAGGGCTCGATGCCTTGAAAAACCAGGACGCCCGTCAGCAGGGCAAAGAGAACGGTATGCGCGAAGAAGATAAACGAGCGACTCGTAGCAGCAAGATGAACGGCAGCGAATGCACCTGCTAAAACGACCAATTGCAAAACAGGATTGACGAGATAAACCATAGCAAAGCCCAATAATGACAGCCGAAACTAAGCTGTGCGGGCATTTGCGTCTTGAACGCTTATATCAGATTTGTCCGCCTTCATTTTCGAATTGATGAGGCCATCATCGCCATAGCGGGGAACAGCAACGCAGGGATTGCAGGCCCACGCTAAGTCGGCGCTAGGAGAAATTGTTCAGATCATTTTGCGTCGCCAGGTGCTTGGCGGCTCTCCTCTATGAGCGGCAAAAACGCGGGTGAAGTGCGAGTGATCCGCAAATCCGCAACTGGCTGCAATGTCTTCCAGAGAAAGCTCCTGATTTATGAGTAGGATCTGTGAACGCTCAAGACGAGCCTCTGTGATCCACTGCCAGGGCGTTTTGCCTGTGCTCTCTTTGAATGCTCTGGCAAAGGCGGAGCGCGACATGTTGCATTCATCAGCGAGCGAGCCGACGGAGATCCCTAAATCGAGTCTCGCCAGGATCAACTCCTTCGCAAGATTTAAGTTCCTGCGCGACAAGCCTCCGCGGGCAACTCGTCGGCGGCGTGACACGACGCCATATGTTCCAATCAAATGATTGCCAATTGCGGCCCCAAGGCTCTCTTTGATCAGGTCGCTCCCATGCGACAGCTTCAGAGCTGCAACCAATCCGCCGAGGACAGGATCATTTCGGCCGATTGTCCTGGTTAGCTCAGAAAGTCCCTCGACGTTGGCCTCGTCTGCAAATCTCGACAAAACAGACGGTTCGATTTCAATTAGGACAAAATCGAAGTTGCCGGTGAGCTCGGCGCGATAATTGTCATCGAGCGTTCTGATGTAGAGATCTTTGTCCGCAAAGTCATAGCTCTCATGATGATGCTCGTGCCGGATTCTGCGTTTATGGCCAGCCGTCATCGAGATGCCGACCAAGTAGTTCGTCGATGAGGCCAATGCATGAACTGGCCCGGGCGCCCCGCCGTCGCCGCCTTTGATATGGAAGTGAATGCCCGCGCCGACAAAATGCTTATTCTGGTCGAGAGTTAACTTCGAACAGCCAAACACGTCGCGATCACGGTTGGTCGCACTGTTGCTCATAGGTCGTTTTGGGCCCGTTGAATGAGACAAATTTTCCATATCGTGGGGCGCATGTCAAAGTAAGATCTCTAGCTATCTGAGACCCTCATGGATGAAAATAAATTGTGCATCGTCCAGGATTGGACATAGCAGTTCACACGTTCATTGTACCGCAGTTAGAAGAGCCTCTCATTCGATCGCGTCTCCGGAATATCAGAAACTGACATCGCTGCTGCTACTCGTTTCCTTGCGCGTTATGGTCTCGTCGAATCCGCTACACAAAGCCTACATGGTCTCCGAAGGGTACATCCTCGTCCAGACTGCCAGTGCCAATCCGCTCGCTTTCGCCCGAAAGACGGTCTTCGGTGCTGTGCTCATTGGCTGCGTCTCTTTGATGATCATGATGCTCGCTGTTCGGGGGATCCGACTTATTGTCGTTCTTATCTCGGGAAGAGCCGTCTTTCTGTTCGCGCGCATGCTGGGCGAGTTCGGAGTTGATGATTGATTGACGCTCGGCCACCCATGCGGCCTCAGGTTCGGATAGCGATACGCTTGTATCGACACGCGTATGCGCTGACGGGGAAGGCCCGGACACCTTTTCAATTTTGTCCACCATCATGCGCTCCTAAAAGAGGGTTATTTCCAGCGTTTGAAGAACCGATCAGTCCGCTCAGTATGGCATCTCACCTCGCGCCGGAAGTAAGTGCAACTCAAATCATGCCGCGCTCGAGCTTAGAGGCTTACCAAGACGATATCATTTGAATGTCTCTTTCAAAATCGCAGCAGCCTGTGCCACTGCACCTTGAGCCGCCGGGGTGTCGGCGAGCTGGCCAAGGACTGCAAAATCATGGATCGTCCCCAGAAAGCGAACAGCGCTTACTCTGTTCCCTGCCTGCATTAGCTTGAGCGCGAACGTTTCAGCCTCATCTCGTGCCATGTCGTTCTCGGCTGTTATAAGAAGCGTTGCTGGCATGCCGTCCAGCTCTCTAACACGAGCGTCCGATGGAGACGGAAGGTCTTTGCTGCGGATTGCGTCCAACTCGCTGAAGATCTCAGACATAAGTGCGCGCGTTAGCCATGGCCCTTCCGAAAACGCATGAAAGGAAGGCGTTTCGCGCTGCGCGGACAATATGGGATTGAAGAGGATTTGTAGCGCTATAGACGGATCTGGGAGATCTTTGCCGATCATCGAAACAATGGCCGCAATGTTTGCTCCAACACCATCGCCTGCGACGGCGATGCGCGACGTATCAAGTCCAAGAGCGCGACCGCTTTTTTGGATTTCTGAAACAGCTGACAGCGCGCGGGCGACCCGGACCGACAATTGCCCCTGGCTTGTATCCAAGCAAAGAACTGCCATTTGGCTGCTGACAGAAAGAGCGCGGCATAAGCCCACAGCGTTCATCTGACCTTGTTCGTCTCCTCTTGCCGTACAAAAGAAGACAAGGACTGGGCCCATCAAACTTACAGACTTCGGCCGCATAAGAGAGGCCCTGATCTGATCGGGAGTGAGCGCGATGTTCGTCACCTCCACGTCCCCAACAGGTGGAGCAGAAGTATCCAACATCCGTTGTCGCATTTCTTCCATGCTCGTTGCTGGGCCTGGAAAACGGTCCAAGAATTCCTGGGTCAGCGTATCCAGAACCGGGTTGGCGGAGGCGGGCGTGATATGAACCGGCATTTTTTGATGACTTTTTGTAAGGTTTCGGCTGAAGATCAGTCTGTATAGGCAAGACGACGGCGGAAGCTGCTCGGCGTTTCTCCTGTCGCTTGTCGAAACAGCCGCGAAAGATGCGCCTGATCTGCGAGCCCGCATTCCAGTGCGATCTGAGCAAGCGGCTCGTGCCCCTCGCTTAAAAGCTTTTTAGCCAACTCGACGCGCTGTCTTTGAACATAGGCATGCGGAGGAATACCGAAACTTTGGCGAAACGACTTCGAAAAGTGGCTCACACTTAAACGGCAAAGAGCAGCCATATCTTCACAACGGATCGTCGAGGAGAGATGCGTTTCAACGAACTGGCTCACGCGTTTCATCTGCCATGGTGCCAAACCGCAGGCTTGCTCCGGCTTTCGTTCCGATCGAAGGAGCGCTCGCGCTTTTTCGAGGCACGCCCGAACTGCATCGATATCGCGATCTACCTCAAAGCCGGCTTGATCAAGAAGGTCAGTCAACGTGGATGCAATGCTTGCGGGCAAATCCCTGAGTGCCACGGGTGAAATTGGACCTGCTTCAGTAGCGCGATTGAAAGACATCGGAAGTTCCTTTCGGCGGGTTGATGTGAACGATGTGTTGTCGTTGACCAACATCTATCGCTGACCGGCCCAGCACCGTGAATTAAGCTTTGTGAAGAGTTGCAAACGCCGATAAAGCCTGTTTGCGGGACTCCGATGCACAGTCGTTTTGTGCAAGAAAAGCAATTCTCTGCAAGGACGGCAGGCTCCTAGATTGATAAGACGTACGTCCAGAACTGCGATGATCAACGGACGACAATGCAAGACCGCACCACCTACACATTCGACAGATTCACACTCTCGATTGCGCAAAGGGCGCTGTTTTCCAATGGTGAACCCGTTCGACTTGGGGCAAGAGCGCTCGAACTGCTTATTTTGCTGGTAGAAAGAGCCGGTGAGCTGGTTACCAAAGACCAGTTGATGCAACGCGCGTGGCCAGACGCAACGGTCGATGAAAACGCGATGCGCGTCCATCTTTCTGCTTTACGCAAAGCTCTTGGGGAGAGCGCTGAGGGCATCAGTTTCATCCAAAATGAGACCGGGCGCGGCTATAGGTGGGTTGTCCCCGTTCTTGCAAACGAAGCGGTTTCCATTCCGAAGGCAGATGTCGAAACAAAACCTCTATCGCTCTTTCTTCCCACTAACCTTGGTCAGGTCATTGGTCGTGACGAGGTCGTTCAAGGATTGGCGGATCTCTTTCCAAAAAGACGGCTAGTGACGATTGCAGGGCCAGGTGGCATCGGCAAAACAACGGTTGCCCTTGCTGTTGCGCACAAAGTCGTGGCGGAACAAGGTGTCGCGGGGTGCTTTGTCGATTTGGCGCCACTGGCGAACGAGAGCTTGGTTGTATCGGCCCTCGCGAGCCAATTGGGACTGCCCGTAGCGGGGGTGGCAGAACAAGGGATCATTTCGTCCCTTATTTCGCAGGCTGTTCTCATCGTTTTCGACAACTGTGAGCATGTCGTTGACGCCGTCGCACAGCTGGCCGAAGCCATTTTGCAGGCTGCTCCGAAGGTCAGCATATTGATTACGAGCCGCGAGCCTCTTCGGGCGGCAGGTGAGTCGATTTTCAGACTGCAGACCTTGGTCACACCGGCATATCGGCCAGGGATGACTGCAGCACAAGCTCTTGACTATTCTGCGGTCGAGCTTTTTTGCATTAAGGCCGCAGCGAGTTCGAGCAGCTTTGAGTTCCACGATGACGACCTTTCCGCGGTGCTCGATATCTGCGAACGGCTTGACGGTATTCCACTTGCGTTGGAAATGGCCGCCTCACGCATGGACTTGCTCAACGTTCAGGAAATGGCCAAGCGGCTCGATGACCGTTTTTCAGTTTTGACGAAGGGCCGTCGGACGGCAATGCCGCGCCAGCAAACACTTCGCGCAACGCTCGACTGGAGCCATGAACTTCTTTCAGAGAGCGAAAAAGCCGTCTTTCGGCGTCTATCGGTGTTCCGCTCTTCGTTCGAGCTTGACGCAGCGATTGCAGCTTGTTCGGGACCTGGCACCGAAAATTTTGTGGTCTTCGATGCGCTAACAGCGCTCGTCGACAAATCTCTTGTGACGATGGACAGGCGCGATCGTTCGTCACTTTATCGCTTGCTGGATACGACACGTTTTTACGCCGCGGAAAAGCTTGGCAAAGGGCCGGAATTTGAGACGGTGATGCAACGGCACGCGCAACAATGCTTAAAGCTGTTCTCGTCGGAAACGATTGCCTGGGATGGAGAAAATCCAGTGCAATGGCTTGCTGCCAATAGCTGGCGGGTCGATGATCTTCGCGCCGTGTTTGACTGGGCTTTTACCACAGGGGACAAGAAGCTTGGCGTAGAGCTAATCATCGCGTCTGCATCGCTTTGGTTTCATCTTTCGCTTCCCTCTGAATATTTGGCGATGGCTCGCCGAGCTCTTGACGCGATTGTGGGCACCGATCTCATTGGTTCTGTTGCGGAGCTAGAACTTCAGGCAACCTATGGTCACGCGCTTTGGCATACGGCAGGCCCAACGGAGGAAATGAATGAAGCATTCCTTCGGGCAGCTCAGATCGCGGACCAACTGGATCTTCCCGCTCATAAGCTGAGAGCCGTATGGGGTCTTTGGGCTCGGGCAATTTTGTTCGGTAACTATAGGGAAAGTTTAGGTCTTGCCGAGAGATTCAAAGGACCTGCCTATACGAGCGGTGTGCTGGCGAACATCCAGACTGCCGACCATATGCTTGCGCTCTCTCATCACTTCATAGGCAATCAGGGACAGGCCCTCGAACTCCTGATGAAGGTCATCGCGGGTGACGATGCTCCCGTTCGCGCCAATCACACCAACCACGCACAGGTTGACGGCAAGACGGCGGTGCTAGCTTTGCTTATGCGCATCACCTGGATCATGGGCGACGCCGATGCAGCGCTTTCGCTCGCAAAGGATTGTGCCGCCGATGCTCTTTCGCTCGATCATGATCTTTCGATTTGTTACGGCTTGGCGATTGGATGCATTCCGACAGCTCTGTGGTGCGGCCGGTTTGATGTCGCAAAAGAGTGGAACAGTCATCTTATGGGCCGCACCACCAAACGAGGTCTGCGTCATTGGCAGGTTTGGGCAGATGGTTTCGCGGCCGTTTTGGAAGGAAAAAACGTATTTCCCAAGGATGCCACAGCAATGCAGGCGGAAGTGTTCGCAACCTTAAGCCCTGATGCCTTTACGCCAAACCTTCTCGAAAGACATAATACTGAAGGTAGCCTTTGGTGTGGACCTGAACTCCTTCGCCTGGCGGCAGTCACAGCTGACGAGCCGTCAGGCATAAATATACAGGCGCTTGAAGCTGCCCAAGCAATTGCTGAACAACAAGGCGCAGCAGCTTGGGTGGCGAGGATCTCTCTGTCATATCCTTCGTGAACTGCTGATTAGACAGCACCAGCGACCCTGATTAACCTGATATCTCTCGATGAAGAATGATCGATACTGGTCCGCCACCGGACGGTCCCTGGTGTTCCGCGCCGCCTGATACGTAAATATCCGTCATTCCGAACAAACCTGCCAGGACGCCTCCCACGAATGCACGCGCATGCCGTGTGCTGGCAATATCGGAATCATCCAGCATGGTGTGCCGCTTGCCGCGAATGTTTCCGGAGGTATCGGCTTCAGCCTTGGCGAGAACGGCGACAATGGATCCCGCCGGCAACCGGTCACACGTCGCTTTGACAGACCCGGCGTCGATTGCATCAGCCATAACGGCATGATCGATCGAAAGCGGTCCGGACCAGCGACGGCTCATGCCTAGAACGATGATCTCGTGATCATGAAGCTCTACCCCCGAAGATGCAGATGTCCTGCCTGAGAAAAGCTCGTACCGACTGCATATATCGGCATCGGTAAAATCATCTAAATCAACTTCCCCCAGGGCAACGGCAGCCCCGAGAGAGGACGCGCCACGCGAAAAGGCCATTGACTTCAGCGTATCGCGGGTCACCGGCGACTCTCCCCTTGCGGCGGCTTCATTCGCCTGCGCAAGAGTGATCAAAGGGCATTTGATTTGGACGAAATGGACATCGGCCGGATCGTCAATGCCGGCATCGGCCATCGCTTTTCGTACCCCCGCAGCAACCGTTTCGACCTGCCCTTTTCGCCCAAGTTGCGCTACCGGCAGGTCTTGCGTGCGTGCAGTTCCGATCGCCAGAGCCCAGGCGGCATCTTCTTCCACTTCGCTCCGAGCGAAGATTGTCCAGTGGGGCGACAAACCTCCCTCTGTGCCGCCTGACATGACAATCGACACGCCTGACACGCCATAGCGGGCAAAAAGCGCTTCAAAGCTTTTGGTTGCGAAGCCTCTCGTGAAGTCGTTGACGCAACCATTGCCTTCGGTCTTGCCCATGATGGCGACGACATCTTTTGGATCGAGCCGGTCTTTAAAAAGCGCCTCGACACCGGAGACGTCATCCGGACCGGCAGCAGCAACGCGATAAACGGCAGCACGCATGGACGGCATAGAAACGCTCCTGGTCAAATTGCTGTTGGGAGAAGCCATCATCTTGTTCAGCAACCTTACCGCAAGGTGCTGACTGCCGACGGTGCAGGCTTCTTGATTGGACTATTGAACCGGGAGGAAATCCGCACAAGCAGCATTTTCGGAACCGAACGTGCGGAAAAACGCAACGGTCAGGGCGTTGCTATGCCTAGGAGAAGAGCGTCGCCCTGAGCGTCTCGATGAGCACTGCAGCGATCGCAGGCAACTGGCGGCCCCTTCTCATGCCAAGGACGAGCCGACCCGTCAACGACGGATCCCGCAGACGGCGCGCGATGATAATCTCATTGGTGCGGGCGCCGATTTCGATCTGGAAGCAGATCGCTTCTGAGGCGGCAACGATGATTTCCATTGCGGCGATAGAGTTCCCAACGACGATCGGCTGGAGGTTGATGGTCGTGCCGTCGGCCATGGCATCCAATAAGCTTCGTCCACCGAAACTGCGATCGCCAAGCAAAATAGGAGACTCCAAGCAGTCCGAAAGTCGAAGCCCGTCACGCTCGGCAAGCGGGTGGTTGCGGGCCATCACCGCGCAAAGCGTCTGACGGGTCTCGGCCAAGGTGTAGAATTTTCGGTCGGCCGGGGGATTGAAAGCGATGCCGAGATCAAATTCTTCTCGCGCGACCGCCGCGAGGACTTCAACGCTGCCCATCACTTTGAACTCGAACGAGATCTTGGGGTGCTGTTGGCGGAATATCGCAATTTGCTCGGCCGTCGCTTCAGCCACAGCCTCGATCAAGGCGATGCGCACGGTACCGCGCCGCAGACCTTGAAGCTCTTCGATCTGCGATTTGACGACGTCGAAATCTCTGTTGGTGCGCTGAATATAGGCGAGTAGCAGTTCGCCTGCAGTGGTCAGCCGCATGCCGCGCGGCAGGCGCTGAAACAGCGCAACGCCCATGCTTGCTTCAAGGTCGAGGATCTGCCTGTTAACGGCAGATGCTGAGATATTTAGTACGGTCGCGGCGCCTCTTATAGATCCATGCTTGGCAACCGACGCAAAATAGACCAACGCACGCGACGCAAGTTCCAGCTTCAATCCGTTCTCCAAAGGCAGCCTGCTTGCTTATGCGGCTTGTGGCATTTGATATTTGCAGAGACCATGGACACCGATTGTTACTGGAGTTCTCGCTACGATAAATGCCGACACTAGGGAAGGCGAGTCTTCGTTTTCTTTCGACTGTCGACTACGTTGAGCATTAGCAGCGCGCGGAAGATGCGCTTAGCTGCGTCCTGCATCCATCTTGATGAAGTCGACAAACGCTCTCAATGGCGCAGACATAAACCTACGGGAGAAATACAAGCGGGGGCCCTCAAACGTCATCCACCACTCCGGGAGGACAGGTTCGAGTTCACCAGATAAGAAATGCGGCTGAAGCCAGTTTTCGAACGTATAGATCAGGCCCTGACCAGCGCGTGCAAGGTCTATGGCGGCAGAGGCTGCATCGACGCCGACGATCAATCGACCCTGCGGGTCCACATTGAGAGACTCGCTGCCTTGCTCGCATTCCCATGGTACAAACGCGCCGCTGGAGAACCTGAGGCGAATGCAGTCATGATCTCGCATTTCGCTAGGATGGGTGGGGCATCCATTCCGCGCTAGATAAGATGGCGCCGCCGCGAGACCTGTTCGCTGCATCCTCGGTCCGATTGGTATGGCGATCATGTCCTGGGCAAGATGCTCGCCATAACGGATGCCCGCGTCGCATCCGGCGGCCACGACGTCCACGAGCCTATCCTCTACCACCAGTTCCACTCGCACGCCGGGATACGCCTTGAGAAAACGGTCGACCAGTGATGGAAGGATATCCACCATGACGGCTCCAGTCACATTCAGCTTCAGCAGCCCGCGGATGGCCAGATGCGCGCTGGCTGCATCGTTCAGAGCCGCGCGCGCCTCTTGATAGAGCGGCAATAACCGGTCCGCGAGACGCTGCCCTGCATCAGTCGGCGATATGCTCCTTGTCGTCCTCGTCAGGAGCGGCACGCCAAGGCTCTGCTCCAGGCGCTTGAGCCTTTCGCTGACGGACGAAGGCGACAACCCCATTCTTTGGGCCGTTTTACGAAAGCCCCCCGTATCGCAGATGTCGAGGAACACCGAAAGATCGTCAAAGCTAGGGAGGTTTTCATTGTTCGCCATAACGATCAGTCTATGCGGATTTCATATGATTATCGATACCGCCTTTGGAGGATATCTTTGCATTATCTCACTTTTGGGAAATCGGAGAATGGCCACCATGCAGAAGAAATCGGTATTGATCACAGGTGCGAACAAAAGCATCGGATTTGAAACGGCACGTCAGATGGGACGGCTGGGCTACGGCATATGGCTCGGCAGTCGTGATGAGGAACGAGGAGGGGCAGCTGCTCGGAGCCTCACCGCGGAAGGGATCGAGGTCAGGCCAATCTCTATCGATGTGACAGACGAGGCGTCCATCAAGCAGGCAGTGATGCGCGTTGAAGCGGAAGACGAAAAGCTCGACGTTCTCATCAATAATGCCGGCATCCCCGGCCAGATGCTGCCGCCCTCCCAGCAGTCAATCGACGACATCCGCCGCATTTATGAGACCAACGTCTTCGGTCCGATCAGGGTCACTCAGGCCTTTCTGCCTCTCTTAACGAATGCGGCTGGCGCCAACGTCGTCATGGTCAGCAGTGGCCTCGGCTCACTTGGATGGCTGTCTGATCCTCAAAACCAGTTCTATGGCGTTAACTTCCTCGGGTATAACAGCTCCAAGTCGGCATTGAATGCGGTGACCTTGGCCCTTTCGAAGGAGTTGGCTGGCTTGCGCATTAAGGTCAATGCCGCGGATCCTGGCTATACCGCCACAGATTTCAACGGGCATTCCGGTTATCGAACGGTTGAGCAAGCCGCGAGCGGAATTGTATGGCTGGCGACTTTGGACGAAAGCGGCCCATCTGGCGGCTTTTACTTCGACGGTACCGTCGTCCCCTGGTGACGGGCGGGGGGCAAGGTCTGCGATAGCCAACTCGCAAGTGAGCTTATCGTTGCTATTGTTGGCATAAGACGTCAAAATACGCAGCATCGCGCGCAGCAGGTTCGCTCCAACGAAGGCGATATTATATCTCGCGCGAGAATTCTTTCCGTATGTCAGCTTTAGCGCTTTCTTACAAATTCCGTGCGCAACACCAGCCCCTTGATTGCGTCGTGCCGGCAATCGATTTCTTCCGGGTTGTCGGTTATGCGGATCGAGCGGATCACCGTGCCTTGTTTGAGCGTCTGGCCGGCGCCTTTCACTTTCAGGTCTTTGATCAGAACAACGGAGTCGCCATCTTCCAGGAGATTACCCGAAGCGTCCCGAACCTCAGCCGCTTTTGCTGCTTCTGCAGCAATTTCCGAGGCGGGCCGCCATTCACCTGTCGCCTCATCATAAATGTAGTCGTCGTTCTGGTCGCTCATACTAATTCCGTTTGTCGTGCGGCCAGCAAAATAACAGGGCTTATCTTGTCGGCGACGCTTGATTTCATTTCCTCTATCTCAGACCTTTCGGAAGATCAAACATGGGCATTGCTTTCTGAGTGAAGAATCAAATTCGTCTTGGATGCAGTCAGTTGCTGCACGTCGATGTGCTATACCACCTATTTAGGATCTATCGTTTAGAGCTCCAGCGTCATCTTACTACGATGATTTTCAAAGGTTTAGAGATAAATCTCATCTCGTCGATTGACGATCTATATTGAATATATCGATTTGTTGTTTCTCAAACAGATCCTTGAGTGCATCAAAGCTTTCATCCTTTGCGAAACGGTATTCTTGTTCAATAATTGGCACGGCCAGAAGCCAATCAACCATTTTCGTATTAAGCTTTAAACTTGAAAGTTTATCCTCCAAATAAATTGCTCGGTAATCCTCATGCTTTCCGCCTCGCCTTTTAAATAAAGATTGGAAACGATCCTTTTTCTTGACGACCTACCTCTGCCCCTTCTTTCCGCGACAAGAGGATCGGCACCTTCGGTTAGGAGCGTTCCTGCTCGTTCAGGTGCATCAGTAAGGCCCGTGCATCTTCTGCCGAGCGAGGCCGCTGAAAAGGATCGTTTTGCGCACAGGCGGCCGAGAAAAGTTGAAGATCGTGCCTGGCTTGTTCTTTCTGTCGATCAAGAAGATACGCGGTAAGGCGGCCGAGCGCGTAGATGTCGTGGCTTGTGTCGACCGGTTTCTCCGGTCCGTGTTCTGGCGGAAGGAAATCGGGGGAGCCCGCGAATGCAAGGCCGAGGTCGGAATGACATTCGCCTTTGCGGAGACTGATGCCAAAGTCGCCGAGCATCGCGGATTTGGGATCGCCCGCTGGGATGAAGATATTGCCCGGCGCAACATCGCAATGCACGTAGCCTTGCTCATGGATGACGGCGAGCGCTTCCAAGAGCCGGAACAGCAAGGCGCCGATATCAAGTTCGATCATATCTGCGTGCTTGTAGAGATCGAGAAGTGAACGGCCTTGCCAGTCTTGCAAGAGAGCCGGCCGCCCATCGTCAAGGCGTAGAAGCACGGTTGTCTCGACGATCGTGCTGTGACGAAAGCCGAGACCGATGGCAGCTTCGCGACGCAGCCGCTCGATCAGCGGTGCATTCGCTGCCTGCATGAAGGGCAGGGTTTTGAGGGCATGCAGCGTGCCGAGATCCCGGTGCCGAAGCTGCAAAATTTCCGTTGTCTCACTGCGATAGATGCTGCCTTCCACAGTAAATGTACCAGCGATGTATGCATTCGTCGTATCGCTTAACCGGTTCGCTGCCCGGTCGAATGCGTTTCTGATCTGATCGAGGAGAAGGCGTTGTTCGTCGGGCGGGCGCGGCCCCGCCTCATCTTGCCGAATGGTCGACCATAGCGCCGCAAAATGCCGTTGCAGCATATCCGGCGGCTTGGGCTTATCGGCGTCGTTTGTCATCGCGACATCCGATAACGATGGCGCTGACATTGTCCCGCGCGTTCTCGATCAAGGCTTCCTGGATAAGCGCGTTCGCGCAATCTTTGACAGGTGTTGCGGCAACGACTTCGGCAACGCCACGCTCCGTCAGCAGGTTCACCAATGTGAAGCTGCAAAGCAACAAACGATCGCCTTGCTTCCAGTTATCAACCGTGACATCCGGCTTGAACTGCTGCCCAATGCCCACGCATTGGGAAAGCTGCCTCTTCATTCCGACAATGACGTGATCGTTGGTCAAGGGGAGCATGACGCCGTCGCGCAGCAGATAGGCCCGCGCATCGCCGGCCCAAAGTACGGTAAGGTTGTCGCTGGACAGCGATGCCGCCACAACGCTGGCCATAGGACGTTGGGTTGGATTGAGGTTGGGTCTATGAAGAAGTAGACTGTTGACGGCGCTCAGCTTACCCTTGATACGCAGGGCGAGGTTTTCCGCACTTGGATCTTCAAGAATATCCGTCAGGCTGTTTGTCGTTAGTCGCGCAGCCTCAAGGCCGAGATTGGGTTCGCCGACCCCATCGGCAATCGCAAAGAGTGCCGGGGCTTTTGACACGAAAAGCGAGTCAGCATTGACGCCGAGATGCGTGCCGGGATGGGTTGCATAGCTGTAGACGAGCGGCCCATCGTCGTCGCGGACCAATGGGTTAACGGCGGGGGCGGATTGAGGCTGTGCAGCCTGCGGAGTGATTGCGACCGCTGGCGCAGCCTCATTCTGCTCGTCAGGATGTTGGGGAGACGGTTTGCTTTCCTCGAAAATCTTCAGGAAGTCCTCGCTCTTCAACTTCCCTTCGAACAGAAGGCCGCGCGCGCTTCTCGTTTCTGCATCGATGTACCACCAAAAACTTCTCCGCCCTTCGGACACATGCGTTTCGTCATCATCGCGCGCGCGGGGCATGCGTAGACGCTTGATGGCGGCCGTAAACCGCGAAATATCGAAGTCGCTCCGCAAGGACGTCTCAAGCAAGGCCTCCACGGCGATAAACCAGGCGTCGTCGAGGTAAAGCGCTCGTGGGTGCTGCTTGAACTCGCTCATCTGCGCCAGCAACAGGAAAGGGTAGCGACGTCCGACACGATCCTTGTTGGGTAAAAGCACTCCCGCGTAGGCGGAGGCGCCCCACACGCCGCGCTCGATAATAAAACGCCGCGGGGGCGAGGCGGCAAAGAGGTCGCCCCATCGGCCTGGGAACGCCTCGGCGCAAGCATGCAAACCCGAACGCAGCCACTCGTCGATCAAGGTTACAAGGTCCCTATCGAGGCCCTCCGATATGAAGTCGCCATGCGTAGGGACCTTGCCGAAGAACCCAATCCGGTCGCTCTCCGTCGCCGTCTTCGTCTGTCGTGTAGACTGTAGAGCCATCAGTCAACGCGAGGTGGCGAAGAAAGAATGTCATCGCCTTGCTTCATAATATTCCCTCCTGATTAAGGTGTTTTGCACATTCTTAAAATTGTACCGGGCAGCTAAAATTGGACAGCGCGTCGAGTTTGAACGGATTGAGCACCGAGCCGAATTGGATATCGAAATCGGCATTCTGTCCGTTGTTTTGAAAACGCGCCCGCAGCATGTCTCCCGTTTGTCCCTCGATCTGGGCGTCGTCGAACAAGCGAAACGCCGACCAGTCGCCGTTCTCCGTTTTTGCCTGCTGCCATCCTCCAGGTTGGAAGGCAATTCGAGACATGCTTGCCGAACTGTTCTTCGATGGCCAGTTGATGGTCTTGGCCTGGATAGGGCCATGGTAATAGACAACGCGCTCGCCCTCGATTTCGAGCATAACCGCCGTTGAGTCATCACTCAGCGATACGGGCTTGACGTTGATGGAGACGGACGGCGTTTCGCTGCCGTTGGGGAAAAATGCCCGCATGATCTTGTCGGCATTTTCAAACTGCGCGATCGCCTCGCTTTTGATGCCGGATGCGCCAAACGTTCCCTTCCAGCCCCACGGCGTTGCTGTTTTGTCGACAAACGGCTCAAGTCTTTGCTTGAAGAATGTCTGGAACAGCCCCGTCGGCCCAAAGAGGCGTGTGAAATCCGCCATGGCGACATCCCGCGGCGATGATCGGTCAAAGGGATAGCGGCCTGTCACTACAGACGAACACAGCGATGCGCCTTCAGCGCTCCAAAGATCGGCGATCCGCGAGCGCGCAGATTTCACTGCGAGCGAGCCAGTATCCGCTGATAGCCCAGCCACCCAACTGTCGAGGGGCGCGGGAAGCTGGCGCGCTTGCTGCAGCAGATCTTGGTTCGCCTTGGTGAGCTGGCTGTCGACATCAAAAACCTTTGCAACCTCATCAGAAGAGGTGGAGGAGCGGGCAAGTTGCTCGTTCAGGCTCTTCAGCGCAGCGAGCAAACTTTGCGCAGGGTTCTGGTTTGCCTGTTTATCTCCCCCGGTCACGGCGCTGACTGCCGAATTGGCAGGATTGAGATCGCGCAGACGTCCATAAGGGTCTGGTGCGTTCACTGTGGCGGTCAGGATGGTTGAAACAGTATCGCCGTCACTGCCGGTGTTCGCCGCAGCAATACTGTTACCGACCTGTGGCCGGAGATCCGTCGCCTCGGCAATAGACTTGGCGGCCTCTGCCAGGATGTTCCTATCATTGGACAGAACGCGTGTGGTTTCCACGGCATCGCCGATCGATTGCGACGACTTGACATGGATATCACTGAGGACTTCCGCCCACCGCTTTTCAAACCGATCAAAATAGATCTGAAGCGCTGCCTGAGCGACGGTATCGATGGTTGCTCCTTGAAGAGCGGTATCAGAGCCACGTACCCATCCTTCGGACAGAGCAACCCGCGCCGCATAGGTGACTTTCGGCAGAACGACAGTTCGATAGCCGCTCGCCGTAAACAAGCCTTCGACACCGGCAGTCAAAGGTACCTTGGACTCGCGCTCAAAGGCGCGATCGCCGAGGGCACCAAATGCGCTAGCCGGTGTCCATTGCGGCAGAGACCGCGCCTCGTCCAGTCCGGCCAAGATGTCGAAGGCTCTTGTGGCAACGGGCTGATCCTTGATGATATCGCGCGCTTGAGAAATCAGCCGCTGATCGAGATTGATCGGCGGCAGGCTGCCTTGCGCCAGTGCTCTGACATGCCGCATCAGTGAGTCACGCGCCACCGCGCGGCCTTCGCCTGGATAAAGCGAGGCAAACATGTCTTCAGCCTGAAGTACAAGGAAGTCACGGTCCAGCGTTCCGACACCCCCAAGCATCTCGTAGAGTTTTAAGGTGTTGAAGGTGCGCGTTACATCTTTCTCATCGCCGAGCTGGTTCTGAAGCTGCACCAGCATGCGCGGCAACAGAAGCGCATTAAGCGCACGCTGATAGGCATCTCTCTGGCGTCCGGCAATCTTTTCCTCCTGATTCAGGCCAAAATTGACCGCCCAGAAGCGTGCATCCTGAAATCCGGCATTGGCATCGCGCAGATTGTCGAGCGCCGGTAGAATCCGCAGGAAGTCGGCATCGTCGACCCGTTGGACAGGAATACCTTGCACGAATTTTTCATAGGCATTCAGCTTCAGATCGGCCTCTGCGAGCGCTCGCGTGTTTGCGAAATAAGTCATGATCCAGCCGGCGAAGACCACCGCGATCAAAGCGATCGTCAAAGCATAGGCGCTTCGGCGAACGAAAAGCTGCCGTCGCGACAATCGCTTGTCTCGCATGACGAGGGCAGCTTCCGAGAAGATGACGTCCTTGAACAGCCGCGACAGGAAATAGCTTCGCTTGACCCGCGGCGCAGTCTCCGACTGGGTGCCGGAGGCGAGATAAACCCCACGCAGGAGCGGTGCCTCGACAAGCTGTGAACTTGCGCATAGCTCGGTCAGGGCATCATGCAGCCGATCCTTGAGCTTTGCCAGTTCTGCAGGGAAGCGGAAAATCCTGCCTCTGATCTCGGCATTCTGCTCCTGTTGAAGCCGTTCGATCAGCATCGCGTCGACGCGTTCTTGCAGAAGCTGGAATTCATCTGCCAAGCGTTGCGGCAACTCTTTGGCCGCATAGCTTTCATCGAGCTTGAATGTCGTGCCCCAGACTTGCTGACGGTCCGTCTTGTTGAAACCGTCGAAGAACTCGACAAAACCCTGCAGAAGATCGGCCTTCGTCAAAACAAGATAAACCGGAACCCTCGCATGCAAGAATTCGTCAAGCTCGCCGAGGCGCTGGCGGATCGCGCGAAGCTCCTGCTTTTGCTCCTCGGGATCACGCAGAAGTAGATCGACCACCGACAGCGTCACCAATGCACCGTTGATCGGCTGCGAGCGACGATACCGCCTCAAAAGGCCGAGAAAGCCCTCCCATCCCGCTTTTGATGAGCCGTCAAGATCCTCCTGCGTCGTGTAGCGTCCGGCGGTGTCGATGATGATCGCTTCATCGGTGAACCACCAATTGCAATTGCGCGTGCCGCCGATCCCCTGGACGGCATTTTCGCCAATTGCATCTCCGAGCGGAAATTGCAGCCCGGAATTGGTCAAGGCCGTTGTCTTGCCTGACCCAGGCGCTCCAAAAATCACATACCAAGGCAGATCGTAAATGTAGCCGAAGCGCTTTTTCGTGATGCGCCGAAGAAGAGCCAACGCCTCTTTCAGGCGATTATGGATCTCGCCGACTTCAGCCTGTCGATTCCGCAGCGCCTCGTTTTCAATGCTGTCGACGAGTTCCTTGTCCTGCTTTCGCGCCCTATAAAGGCTGATGCCGATATAAACGGCCCAGGCAGCCAGTACGACAAGAATGGCGATGATACGCGCCTGAACGGTGGCGAATGGCTTGAAACTGCCGAAGGCGACGAGATACCCGTAAAACCAGATCACCACGCAGATGGCGATGGCCCAGATGATCGAGATGAAGCGTCGACCGACGAGGCCGGCATAGCTGTCGACGTAAGAACGAAGTGTATAGAAATAGCTCAGCGGGTTCATTGCTGAGTACCTCCAGACTGTGGAGCAGGTGCCGCCTGCTGGTCCGAATTTTCAATAGGCGGCGACAGAATTCCGGCCTCGTTCAATTTCTCGTCCGGGTTCGTCAAAACCATGATTTCGGTTCTTCGATTCATTTCCCGTCCTTCGGGCGTCTCGTTGCTCGCAATCGGGTCGCTGTCGGCGCGGCCTTCGGTCAAAATGGCATCCGGCCCGGTAAAGCTTGAAAGGATGTCACCGACGGCTTTTGCTCGTGCTTCCGACAGATGCCAGTTCGACGGGAATTCCGGGGTGCGTATTGGCACGTTGTCGGTATAGCCGATCACGACCGCCCGGAATTTGTCCGAGGCCAATGCGCCGCCAATGCGCGAGAGAAGATCGCGGAATTTGGGCTGAACTTCCGCACTCCCGACGGCAAACAAACCGGAATTGTTGATACGGACCCTGAGGCGCCCGTTCACGTCCGCGAGTGTGACGAGCTTCTTTTCCACTTCCGGCTGGAGGAACGTCATCAGGTTTTGCAACCGGGTCGGTTTCTGTGGTGGTTTCGGCGGCGGATCTTGAACCACCACCGGAGGTTTTTTCTCCTCAACAACTTTTACCGGTTCCGGTGGCGGTTTGATCAGGATGCTGGGCGTATCGCCAGGCGGAAGAGTGGCCAGCCTTCCAAACGTCGCGTCTGAGGCCTGATTGAGGCTGAAGGTGAAGAAGAGGTAACCCAGAGCGAAGACGAGTGCGAGGATGGAAAGCAGTGTCCACAAGGCCGTTGCCGTTCGCAAAGGCCTATGCCGCGCGGCAACGCCTTGCCAATGTGGCGACAGCTCACGCTCGAAGACGCCATATTGACCAAGCAGCGTCTTATAGAGGCTATCACGGATCCGCGCGAGCTCCAGCGAGCCGCGCGGCGACACGCGCGTACGCCCCTCAAAGGCAAGGGAAAGGCAAAGATAGATCAACAGCAGGAGTTCTTTGTTTGCCCCCGGCGACTGGTGGAAATGGTCAAGAATGTCAAAAACCCGATCGCCACCTGTGACGTCGTTATGAAATGTGGAAACGAGTCCGGAGCGAGCCCAACCGGCGCGAACGCCCCATGGCTTGCTTAGGATGACATCATCGACAGTCGCGCACACCACATAGTGAGCCGCGCGCGCGCGTTCCGGACTGATGCGTGCAGAAGCAAGATCCCGCTCATAGCGCGTAATTGCTTCAAGGCAGGCGCGGCGTAATTGCTCCGGATCGGGTCGCTGCTCGCTGAAGCGCAGGATATGCGCAAGGTTGAGCAGAGGGGCTGCCGAGCGAACAAGCGTCGGTACCTCCTCGCCGCCAAAGCGGAAGTCTTCGATGATCCGATCGATCGCCAAGGACTGCTCGGTCACGCCGGGCGTGTGCGAGCCATCGTTTCCTTCGATGATGTCATCGAGGATCGCTGCCATTTTCTCGGCAGATTGGCCGCGCTGGCGCGTTTCCTCGGTGATCTCCACGACGGTTGGAAGATCCTGCCAGGACGGTGTAGAGGGCTTGTCGTTGCTCATTCGCGTAATGCCCAAAGTTCCATCTCAAGGCCCGGGAAGTCACCTGCCAGATGCAGGGCAATCGCGCCTGAGGTTTCCAACTGTTTCCAAAGAGGTGTTTTCGTATCGACTTCGAAATAAATGGTGCCCGACCGATACGGCAGCTGTCGGGGTAGGACGGGAAGCGGACGAACCGGAATACCGGGCAAGGCGACGTTGACCAGTTCGGAGATGCGTTCGACCGGACCGACCTTGATTTGCGCCGGCAATTTCCGGCGGATGTCTTCGGCTGGAAGATCCGCGCGCACCGCCAGCACAAAGCCCGCATCCTTGAGGAGGCCGCGGTCGTGAATAGTGCCGACCCGCACGCCGTGGCGACGCTCGACAAGATCGATGGCGACGGCCGCTTGTTCTAGGACCGCCGAGAGCGATGCCCGCAGATCGTCGAAAACCGCGGCGAAACTCGCCTTCAGATCATCATGGCGATAGGGTTGAAAAGCGGTCGCTCGCTTTGTCTGTGCCGTGAAGGTTGCAAGCTCACCTGCCAAACCGATGCATTCTTCATAGAAGGTGATCGGGTGAAGGCGTGTCGCATTTGCCGACATATGGAAAAGCAGGGGATCGGCTCTGTTCAGGATCTGTAACAGGAAGTAATCGCCGACCTCCGCCGTTCCACGGATGGTCGGGTCGCCAATGCGCTCGGCAATGGCTTGAGCGCGATGGCGAACGATGCCCAACAGCTCGGTCAAAAGTTCATTGAGCCGCTGCGAGGCCGCACAATTCAAACAAGGTGGAATGAAATCAGGATCGAGAATGACAGCGCGATCGGACCGCACCTCAATAATGCGTGCAACACCGATGAGATCATATCCCGCAAGATCGTCGCCCGTTTTTAGAAACTTCAAGCTCAGGCGTCCAACGTCGATCGGTGCTACAAAATCCGTATCTACATTGGCATCCGGAGCTTCGTAAGCGGAGGCAACAAACCGGACGCCGCTACTGGCCGAAACGGTTCTTGCCATATCCGCCCTGCCTGGCTGGCGAGCCGGAAGTGCAAGGTAAACGATGGCGTTCTTCACGCTTTCATCCAGTTCGAGCGCAGGCGGAAGGTCTGTGTCTTCAGGGGCATCAAAGAGCGTGCCGTCAGGAAGAATGCCGCGTAGGTTGGATACGGCAAATTGTCCGATGGCGAGTGCGCTCCTGTCGATGCCGATCTCGGCGATACCCCAAGGATAAGGCGAGAGGTTGCGCGTCGTATGGCGTACCAGACGCTCCGTCCAGCGATCGGATTGCTGGAAGTGCTGAACCCGCAGAAACATGCCCTCGCTCCACGCGACACGGTTTTCATGTCTCATCTTGTTGGCCTTCTCCTCTGCCGGATTGGTCTTGCGTTACGCCCTGCGTATCGGTTTCGATTTCACCACGCGCTGCTTTCTGCAGGAATTCGCGGACCGAAAGCTGGCGCCCATTATGTTCGAACTGTTGCTTATAGTGCGCCCAATGATCTGATCTCTTGAGCCATCCCTGCCAGGTTTGCGGCTCAAGTTCTGCCTTGGCCTCGATGAGACGCGGCTCAAGCTGTTGTGTACATTGCGCCATCATTGTTTCGAGAGCGGCCGCCAAGGCGCGTTGCTGTACGGCAAGATCGTCGATCCGCGCAACGAGCGCAGCCTCGGTCTGTTCTTCTCGCGCAACCGCCTGCGGCGCATAGTCAATGTCCAAGAGAGCGAGACTATCAATAATCTCAGCTTCGAGCCGATCGACCGCCTTTTTAAGACGTTCAAGTCTCTGCAGTTGCCCATCCGTTCGCCGCGGCTCTTCCGGGATCCGTTGTTCGTCGATCGGAAAAACATCCTCGAAGTCAGCAGCAACCTTCTTTTCCTGCGCACGCGGCAGGCGGACCGCAATATGGCGCGCATCCGTATGTTCGTGCACACTGCTGTCGGTCGGATCTGCGTCCCAGTCATCAGGCAGCACCGGACCCAAATTGCTGGAGGATGGCGGCTCGCTCCAGCCTATCTCGACATTACGCGAGATCGTCTTTCGAACGCGACCACTATCCTCCAGGCCCGACTGCGGAAGCTCTTCCGTCAACCTGTTGTCGCCCAGAACACTGCGTGATGTGCGACCCCCCGGTGCGATATCAGCTAGAATGGAGGATATTGTCGGGGTCTCGTCACTCATCCGTAAGGCGGGATCCGGATCGGTAACGTCAATCTCTGGATCACCGGCGATGGTGACATCGAAGGCTCTGCCTGCCATTTCAATGCGTGATCCGTGGGCGAGACGGACGCTGTCTCCCTCCTGTACGAAATTACCATTGACATAGGTGCCGTTGGCACTCTTGTCGGTAAGTATAAATCCGTTGCGATCTCGACTGATGATGCAATGGAGCTTGGAAATGCGCCGCTCGCTGTCATCAATCTGCCAATCGCAATCGGCCGCGCGCCCGATGCTGCGACGGCCATGCTCAAGCGTCCAGTTGCTGGCCGGGGATGCTCCGCTTTCTCTGAAAATCAGCTTCAACGATGCCTCCTCATTCAGTCACCGCAAGCGCTTGCCGTTCGGGAATGATGGCCTCGCCGCTATCTTGCGCGGCAGGCTCGCTTCTCGCCCAGCTGTTCCAGCCCAAGCGTGCCTTCACCTCGGTTGCACCCAGTTGGCAAAATGGGACATCTTCCTTTTTCAGTATAACCTGAACGTCAAATTCGAGCGCGCTCCCGACATAAAGGCGGGAGAGTGAAACGATCTCCATCAAGCGGGTGCTGCCGGGCGTCAGAGTAAGATAGTCATGATAGCCGAGCGGGCCGAGAACAATTCGAAAGCCGCCGCTATAGTCTTCGACCGCAGACCCCGCCGTGACGTTGACGCCTAATCTTAAATCCGCTGTACCGGCCATCTTACTCTGCTCGTGCTCCGGCAAAGGCACCCAGCGACGGCGGAATTGCTCGATGACAACGGGAAGACCGGTATATTCGCAAAGCATGGCGGTGAGATTTTGCGCATTGCGTGTTCGGTCTGCGAAGAAACCGCTGAAGCGCAGAAGAACCTCCTCATCGACACCTGCACGTTCGGTCAAGGCCGAGGTGCCGAAGCCGGTCAGGGCAAAGAGCGTTCTGTAGAAGGGGTTCTTTTCTTTGACGCGCGTCCACCGCAATCCGCGCGCCAAGCGGTACTTTTCTGTCGCGCCGACGAACAACTCGGCGAACCGCGCCGAAAAAAGGTTGAAAAAGCTTGCTAGTGCCTTCGATCTATTGCGCTGTTCGCGTTGGAGAAGCTCGTTATAGCTCGGCGGTAGAGGGCCGAGCGGGCCAACGAGAGGGGCGAAGGCCGCCAGGACCTGTATGCGCCCCTTGCTGCGTCTGAAGCTGCTCACCGCCAATGGTGCCGGCTTGGCGCCCGTATGAGAGCCCACGTCCAGATCATCCGGATCGGCCAAGTGTTGGGCAATCCGGAACGCGGTCACAGGATCGAAATTGCCGGGATCGGCCTCGAGCCTGCGAGACTGTCTTTCTTGTTTTGATGTGGCCAAGATGTCCATCCCCAACTCCTAAAGCAAGGGACGATTGGCGGCCCGAGCCGGCCATTGCGCAAGCATTTCAGACTGGCCGCGCATTCTGATGGTCAGGCGCGTAAAGCTGTTGATCGAGGTATACAAGCTAAAGAAGTGATTGAGGATATTTCCGAAAATATAGGCGCCGGCGCGGTCGATCAAAGCAGGATCGAATTCAAGCGCAACATCGGTCCCTGGCACCATCGCCGATCCAATCCTCGCATGCGAATTTCGTGCTTCGACGCGCGAAATCGATCCGACAAGCTGCCGCGTTTCCGGAGAATCCTGGAAGGCATAGAGCGATAGAATGTCCTTGAGAGCGGCGCCCCCATTGTCGAATAACGAGAGATGATTGAGCAGAAGGTGCGAGACCATTCGCCATTCGCGCGCCGAACGTTCGTTCATCCGCACGGCCGGCGTTGGAGGCATCAAAGCTTCTATGGATTTGACCGCTTCATTTCCGGTCGCAAGCTGAAGAAGCGGATGTCCACCACCGTATGGCAACTGGCTTGGAAGGTCACGGTTAAGGCAAAGGGTGTCAACGCTCGCAACGAGATCCATGGGTTCCAGCGGTCCGCGCGTTGGATCCACGAAGGCAAGATCGGTGTCCGAAGAGCCATCATCCTCATCGAAGCGTCGATAGGCCTGCCAATAGACGGTGGAGCCGGACGGGGCCTGACCTCGGCCAAAGAATGGATGAGATTTTTCAACCTGCCCGGAACGGCTCGTCAGCTGGACCTCCTCGATGCTATAGATCTCTCGGCTGCCTTGACGGCGAGCATCCGGTGTCAGGCGATACTCGGTTCGTCCGCCGTCCAAAGTTATCGGCTCGCAGCTCTGCCTGAAGAGGTTCACGATCGGTGTCGCATTGAGCGTCAAATCGTGCGCCGATATCATTTTTTCCAAGCGGCTGTCGGCGGCGTCGAGATAAAGATAGAGTTCGCAATCTCCACCCTTCCACTGATCTAGTCCTTCGACGTCGAGAAAAAGGAATTTTTGCGGAAGCGCGAAGAATTCCGTCAGGAGCCGATAGCCTTCAAAACTGGTCGGGGGATAGGGAAGCATTCCCTGTTCGGCATCAAAGCCCGACGGACGAAGATTTCTTGCCGGCAGAAAAACAACATCCGGATCTTCCGCATAACGGGCAACGCCGATGCCAACGCAATGATTGGCAAGGAGTTCGTAGAGGGCCGTCGACTGCTGCCAGGCCGAATTTATGAAGAGTTGCAGCCGATCGATCCCGATCTCTGCAAAAGTGGCTGGACGCGGCGTAGTCGTCCGCAACGAGATCTTCAGGCAACTTGCAACGCCTGAAAATCGCGAGACAGGCGCATCGAGCGGTTGACCTGCCAGAACAGCGGCGGAAATCTCGAGCGGAACGATCTCGACATCTTGCGTGGTACGGAAACGGCAGGTTTCGCCGCCGACAGGCTCGGCAATGATCTCGCTATGGCGCGGCAGTTGCTGAACGGAGGCAAGATTTGGACTTTGCTCTATCCGCACAATGCTCATTGACGGCAGCGGCGCCAGATAGTGCGGATAGAGCGTTTCAAGAAGACTATCTGTCAGCTCCGGAAATTCATCGTCGAGCTTTTGGCGCACGCGGGCTGCGGAGTAGGCAAAGCTCTGAATAATCCTCTCGACATGCGGATCGTCGGCGACCTCGCCGGTCATGCGCAATCGCCCGGCAATTTTCGGAAAAGCCGAGGCAAATCGGGCCGCGCGCTTTCGCAGCGCAAAGAGTTCGTCGTTATAGCGTTCCAGGAAACGCTCACCCATTGGCAGCCTCCAGATGGAAGCGCTGCGTGGACGGATCTATCTTTGACTCAAAGCTGATCGGGGGCATGCCTTCGTAGAGCCGAAACGTGGCTTGTATCCGCATACGCAGCGCACGTTCTCCATCGATCCTGTTTTTGAGAACCGTTACCCGCACGTCGGAAAGGCGGGTTTCAAACATAGCAATACGTCGCTCCATGATTGCGGCAAGCTTCAACTTTGAAGCGTCCGTGACCAGATTGGCGGACAAGATTCCGTCGACACCATAGGAGACAAGGGCATCTTGCAGCTCTTTGAAAATGGCTGGTGGTCCGGCCGGACTGCGGCGAGTGTTCAAAAGCGCCTCAAGGTCGCGGCGTATCACCTCGCGCATCTCATTTATCTGCTCCGTCAGGCTGATTGGCGGATCGATCTCTACATCAGGATTTTCGTCAAGCAGACGGTCGAGCACTGACCGGGCAAGCGTCCTATCCCTTTGCCGAAACTGTTCGAGCGGGTCAGCCATGGGCGATCTGCCTGTCTCCTGCCGCATCAGTTGTTGTAAGTTCATTGATCTCGTGAAACGCGATCATGTCGTCGCCGGCCAGAAGGCAGCGCTGACCGGCGCCTGTCACAAAAGCGGGATTGCGCTCATCCCACTCCGTTTCCCTGCCAAGACGAAGCGAAGCATCCACTTTGTGGGAATGATAAACCGCAGGAACAAGAACGTTTGCAACAGCGCCATCGAGCAAGACCAAATCGGCTTGTCGGAATGCGATATCTCGTGGCCGCGCCATTGGGGCAATCGACAAGGATTGTATCCGTCGGTAGTCGATCCAGAGATAGCGGCCACCCGACGTCAGAACCTCGAGCGCATGGGGTATGCGATCGTCAAGGTCGCGAATATCGTCAACGGTTTTGCCGTTCACCGAAAGGGGCACTTGCCCCCGCTTTTCTTCAAGTGCGGCGAGACTATCGGTAGCCAAGGAAAGATCGTTGTCCTTAAGCGCAAGGGCGGCCTTGATCGCCAGTTGATCGAGTTCGGATGGGCCGCCGGGAAGATCTGGAACGGCAGCGCTGAGATACCACGCTTCGCGCGCGGACATGGCGCGAAGATTTTGACGCAGCACGGAGTAGCCCATGCTGTCTTCCGGCGAGAAGGTCGCGGCAAGGCTGCACTGAGCATCGGCCTTTTCGTATTCGCCGGCAAGGATCAGAACATCGATGTAAAGATTGCGGCCCTTATGATCGGAAGGGGTGCCTTTGACATATGCTTTGGCAACATTGATTGCCTCTTCAAGCGCATTGTCGTCAAGCAATCGAGAAATATCGGCGCTGATCGTCATGCGGAAATCCTTTGTTGTGCCGCCTGCCCCGAAGGCGCGGCGATCGAAACAGTCTCTGCGACGAGGTGAAAGCTCGTGGACACATCGTCGAGCTGGAAATGCGGCTGCAGTCGGACCGTGCAGGAAAACGAGCCTGGCTTGCCCGGAATTTCGAAAACCTTGATGCCGGCAGAACGGAGCGGATAGCGGATACGCAAACTCATCTCAGCATCGTCATTGCCTAGCGTGTAACCGGAGAGCCAATTCTCTAGTTTCCGCTCGATCGTCAGCGCGTCGCTCAACTGCCCGATATCATCGCGCATGATGACCTTGAGGTAATGCGAAAAGCGCGATGCGCATAAGACATACTGCAGCATCGCGGCCAAGCGGCCGTTCTGCCTGGCCGCTTCGGTGGAGTAGTGACCGGGGGCATGCAGAGATTGATTGGCGTTGAAAATGGCCGAGCTTGAGAGATATGTCGTCGAGACAGGAATGATCCCAAGATCTGAAAACTGTTGTTCCTGGCCAGTCGTCAAGCGAACTTCCACCGGCGGCTGCGCCGACAAGCCCTCGCTCTCAATCCCAAGATCAAGCGGCGGCAACTCCTGCGTTGAGAGCATGCCGCCGTCGATCATGTCTTGTGTGACGCCTCTTATATCCGCAAACCAGCCTGTATCGACAAAGTTGCGGGTCACAATAGTGGCAAAGGCAAAGGCTGAATTACCCCATAGGAGGGTGTTCCCGCCTTCCGTCACCTGCTCTTTGAACAGAAAACCATCGCTCCGGCGGCGGTCATTCAACTTATAGGGTGGCCGGAGCAGAATGCGCGGCGCGACAAGTCCGAGGAAGCGAGCGTCTTCGCGCGCCCTCAATCCATTCCAACGCAGACGTTCTTTATCCTGCCTCAACCATGAAAAATCATGCACGCGCTGTAGTTCGCCAAAGTCCTCCAGACCAATCGTTTTGGGAGAAGCGCCGGCGACGAATGGACAAAACGCGGCCGCTGCAACCATTCCGATCTGAACCAGCGTGCTGATCGAATCAGCCCCTTGGTGTTCGTCCGGGGAGATCGTGTAATCTCCCACCATCAATCCGAACGGCTCACCGCCCGGCATGCCGAACTCACGGTTGTAGACCAGCTCAAACAAATGGCTTTGATCGAAGTCGCTGGCGCGCTCCATGCTGCGCGCCAGTTCACGCCAGCTGGCGTTCAAAAGCTTGACCTTGACTTCGGCGCTTCGGCCAGCTTCGCGCACGAGCATAGCAAGACCCCGCCATCTTGCCTCCATTGCCAGGAATTCCTGGTGGTGCAGGATAGCGTTGACTTGCCGGTTGAGCGCATCGTCAATCAGAGCAATGAGCCGGTCGGCCAGCAAACGTGCGGACGAATTGGACATGGCTGCCACGGTTTGAGGCGGTGATCGAAACAACGAGGAGAGCCGGGGCTAAGTCGCCCCGACCGGATCAGTTCTTCGAAGGAATGCGAGCCACCATGCGCAGGGAGGTTGTCAGTTCCTCCATCTGCAGCCATGGCCGCATCCAGGCAACCGCATTGTAGGCGCCGGGCTTGCCAGGAATTTCCTGTACGGTGACCTTGGCGTCTCGCAGCGGATACTTGGCACGCGATTCCTCGCCCGCTTCGTCATTAGCATTGACGTAGTTTGCAATCCATCTGTTGAGCCAGACTTCGCAATCGGAGGCTTCCATGAAGGAACCGATTTTGTCGCGTCCCATCACCTTGAGATAGTGGGCGAAACGCGAGGTGGCCATGATGTAGGGCAAGCGTGCAGAAACAGCCGCATTGGCCGTTGCTTCCGGCTTGTCGTAGATCTTTGGCTTATGCGCTGTCTGAGCGCCGAAGAACACAGCATAGTCCGTGTTCTTGTAATGGCAGAGGGGAAGGAACCCGAGCTTGCCGAGTTCTGCATCCCGCCGATCCGTGATGCCGACTTCGGTCGGGCATTTCAGATCGAGATCTCCATCATCGCTGGAGAAGACATGCATCGGCAGATTTTCAACCTTGCCGCCGTTTTCTGCGCCACGGATTGCGGTGCACCATCCGCTCTTGGCAAAGGCTTCTGTCATTCTCGCGCCCATGACGTAGGCTGCATTCATCCAGCAGTAATCGTCATGCGCCAATTCGCCATTGGCCGAGCCGTTGGTTTCGTCGAATACAAACTCGTCGATGGGGTTTGTTTTTGGCCCATAGGGCATCCGTGCCAAAACGCGCGGCAAGGCTAGTGTGACGAAACGCGAATCGTCGCTCTCGCGGAAGCTGCGCCACTTCGCATATTCCACGGTCTCGAAGATCTTCTCGAGATCGCGCGGACGCGCCAGTTCGCGATAGTCTTCAAACCCGAACATGCGTGGGCTTGCCGCCGAGATGAATGGTGCGAAAGCGGCCGCAGCTATCGAAGACACACTTTGAAGTGTCTGAACGTCTTCAAAGGAATTGTCGAACTCGTAGTCTCCGATAATGGCCCCGATCGGCTCGCCGCCCGGTGTGCCGAATTCGTCTTCATAGATTGCCTTGAACAAACGAGACTGGTCGAACTCGACCGCCTTCTCAAGATCGCGGCTGACCTCCCGCTTCGTCGCGTTCATCACGCGGATCTTGAGATTGACGCTCGTCTCGGTGTTCTTGACCAGGTAATTCAGGCCACGCCATGTACCTTCCAGCTTCGTAAATTCGGGTGACTGCATGATGGCAGCCAGCTGGTCGGAAATTGTTCGATCGAGTTCCGCAATGGCTCGATTTAAGGTGACGGTCAGGTTTCGATCGTATTTGACCGTGCCTTTCAGTGCCTGATCGGTCAGCGTGCGCAGAAGGTTTTGCGCGCGGTCGGGTTCAGTTTGCCGCGTTGCGGCAACGACCTTGTTGAGGAGGCCTTGTTCCTCGGTTGTCGTTGTCGCTTCGCCATTATTCTTTAGCAGGCTCTCAGCGCTCATCTCGTTTTCCCTCCGTTGCGGCGACTTCGCACCGCTAGAAAAGTTGCGCCCTCGCATGGCGAGGCCGATTGATCCTTAGACTGCCTTCACTTCTTACTTTTGGTCGCTCTCGCCGTTTTTGTCTTTCAACTCCGAAACGAGTTTGGCGAGATCTGCTTTGTTCTGCAGGATATCCTCTAAAAGCCGTTCCAGGTCCTCTGAGCGGTCGGCTTTACTCATCAGGTCGCGCAGTTCGTTGCGCGCATCGAGTAGCGCCTTCAGCGCAGGCACCTGCTGCACCACAGAGCCGGGAAGAAAGTCGTCCATGCTCTCGAACTTCAAATTCACCTGAATATCAGTTCCGTCATTTTCAAGCGTGTTGGGAACGCTGATATTGAGCCCCGGCGACATGCGCCGCATGACTTCGTCGAAATTGTCGCGATCGATCTGAACGAATTTGCGCTCGCTGAAGGGCTTCAAGGGCTGAGTTGGATTGCCGGAGAAATCGCCGAGCACGCCAACCACGAAAGGCAGTTCCTTGACCACCATCGCGCCTTCCGTCTCCACCTCGTATTTGATATGGACCCGGGGTTTGCGGACCCTCTCGAGCTTTTCATGTACGCTTGCCATATACATCTCCTTCAGCCTGGCGGCTCATGAATCGTCGGCAGTTTGAGCCTTATCTAGGACGCTTTCTAATTTTCTCCATGCGGCTTGATTCCTGCCGCTGTCAGTACCGAATTGCGGGCTTGTGCCTCGGGTAGAAGCTCGGCCAGCAATTCTGAAAAATCCATTCGCCCACGGCGGACCAATGTTTCGATCGCCATGGAAATGGGGGAATGCGGCTCGGTTCGTCGGAAAAAACGCGCGATATTCAAGAGATGCTCGAAAGCCTCTTCTCGTGAGGCGATGCCTTCGGGGAACGATCTTGACAGAGCGGGGTGGTGAGACGTTTGTGTGCCGCCATCGCCTGCATCTCCATGAACGTTCTCATCGACTTGCGGATTGGCCTCAACGTCAACGATGTCTCGGCCACCCAAGGCGCGGATAGCAGCCGCAACTTCAATCAGCGTATTGCGGATGTTGGAACTGGCGGGCGCGTGCGGCCCACATTTCTCGGATAGGATCGCCATCATGGCGTCGAAGGCAGCAAGGCATTTGTTCACCTCCGTCAGATGGGCAGATAGTGCCTCGGAGCCGACTTCGCTTGCAGCAGCCTGCAGCGCTTCGCGGCGCTTTGTTTCCGAACCGCGCTGCGCAAGCTGGAAATCCCAAAGGCTCCACTCTGCGAATTTTCCACCCGGAATAAGGGATGTAAGTCGCAGCGGTTGAACGAGGGTGCCCTCACTGCCAACGCCGTTCAAGCCGGAAAAAGGCGCAAACTTTTCTTCGAGATCGTCATCATCGATCGATCGAAGCGCTTCCCAATGCTGCGAGAAGATCTCAATGCAGGTCTCATAAATTTCGCGTAATCCGTGAAATCCCCGCAGCCGCAAGTGCGCTTCGGCGAGCCAAGCCAATACTTCGAGGTCGCGGCTCTCGGAAGAAATAATTTGCAACCCGAGATTGCTAACATTAATCCAAGCTGGAGAAATTTTAAGAACATCGTCAGGGTCAACTGTGCGCTCTTCTGTCCGCGCTTTGTTTCGTTCGTCCTTCAGCCTGTAATATAACTCACGTAATCTAGGAACGGCGCGGATATTTTCTCCGCAGTCGCTTGAATATTCTATCTTTAGTTTTACTTCGTCTGTACTCAAAGGCAAAGTTACCTCAACTTTAAAGACGTCATAAACTGGGTATACTATAAATACGTGACCCTAAGTCACTGTTGGTGCTACATATAATACGACTTCATTATCAGGCAAGGCCTTTAAAGTTTGCCGAAAAAGAATTGGTTGGGGCTAGACTCTTAAGGAAGCTCGCTCTAGGTATGCCACGTCACGTTGTGGAATGCAGCAATCGGGGAGTGTTATTGCATGCCGCGTATAGACCTCAATCGCCTGATCGAAGCGCTTGAGCCTGACCTTCGTGTGGCGCTTGAGGAGGGGGCTTCGGTAGCCGCTGCTCGCGCGCATCAGCATGTCGACCTTCCGCATTGGTTGAGTGGAATCCTCAAGACAAATTCGCAAGAAGACACGCTCAGTGCTCTGAAAATTTCCTCGCGAAAATTGTCTGAGGAGATTGAGCGCGCTTTCGAGGACATGCCAATCGGTGACGGAGAAAGTCTGACGCTTTCCCAAAATCTCCTAAGTCTTGGCAAGGAAGCTTGGTTGCTTGCCTCACTTCAGTCCGGTCGCAAGAGCATCGATTTCCTCGATCTTCTTCTGGCGCTCGATGAAGAACCATCGATGCGCTCGCTTCTCAGGACGACGCTTCCCTCGTTGCGGGCGATGGATCGTGCCGCTCTCGATGAATTGCGAGAGGCCCGCAAGGAAGCGCCGAGCGATATTGAGACAGCCAAGCCACTATCCAGTTCGAGCGCTGACAACGATTTCCTTCGGCTCTACACACATGACATGACCGAAGATGCCCGCCAGGGCAAACTGGATCCGGTCATCGGCCGCGCCGACGAGCTTCGCCAGGTCGTCGATATTCTCACGCGTCGCCGCCAGAATAACCCAATTCTCGTTGGTGAGGCAGGCGTTGGTAAAACGGCGGTCGCCGAGGCGCTTGCTTTGGAAATTGCGGCTGGCCGTGTTCCTGAAAAGCTGAAGCCGGTTCGCCTTTTGATGCTGGATCTGACCCTTCTTCAGGCGGGTGCAGGGGTAAAGGGCGAATTTGAGCGCCGCTTGCATGGCGTCATTGACGCCGTCAAGCGCTCGCCGGAACCCATTATCCTTTTCATCGATGAGGCCCATGGGCTGATCGGCGCCGGCGGTTCGGCTGGCCAGGGCGATGCCGCCAATATTCTCAAACCGGCGCTTGCGCGCGGCGAAGTTCGCACTGTCGCGGCGACGACGTGGAGCGAATACAAGCGGTACTTCGAGAAGGACGCCGCTCTGACGCGTCGCTTTCAACCCGTTCACGTCCGCGAGCCGGACGAACAGACGGCTGTCCGCATGCTGCGCGGCGTTGCGGAAACCTTCATCGAACATCATGGCGTAACAATTCGAGACGAGGCCATCGTTGCCGCGGTCGAGCTTTCGGCGCGATACATGCCAGCGCGTCAGCTGCCGGATAAGGCTGTCAGCTTGCTGGATACCGCTGCCGCTGCCGTTTCGCTCGCGCGTCAAACGCCGCCGGAGCGGCTGTCGCGCTTGGAAGATGAGCGCCGCCTGTTGCAACAGGAAGCAGAATGGCTTGCGCGCGAGCCGCAGGATAAGGAGATCGAAGAGCGCGCTGAGGCAATCGCGGCTGAAATCGCGCGCTTGGAGAAGGAATCGGAAGCCGTCAGCGCACGCTACGAAGCAGAGATGCTGGAACTGGAGAAGCTCGACGGACCCGACGAGGCTGGCGTTAAGGCGACAAAGCGCAAGCAGACGGTAAGACTTGTCGCCAAGGCGAAAGACGAAAAGCTGATTCCTGATGTCGTCGACCGAGAAGTCGTTGCAGCAGTGGTTGCCCGTTGGACAGGCATTCCTCTTGGAAAGCTTCTTGCCGACCAGGTCGAGACGGCAAAGACCTTGGACGAGCGCTTAAAGCAGCGCGTCATCGGACAGGATGGAGCGATTGATCGCATTGCCGATGCAATGCGGGCGGCGCGCGCCGGACTTGCCGATCCGCGCCGGCCACCGGCCGTCTTCCTGCTTGTCGGCATGTCGGGCACGGGTAAGACGGAAACGGCCCTTAGCCTTGCGGATATGCTATATGGGGGGAGCAGTCATCTCACCACCATCAATATGTCCGAGTTCAAGGAAGAGCATAAGGTTTCGCTCTTGCTCGGTTCGCCTCCAGGCTATGTCGGCTATGGCGAGGGCGGGGTGCTGACGGAGGCAGTGCGGCGCAGACCCTATGGCGTCCTGCTTCTCGATGAAATCGATAAGGCTCACCCAGGTGTTCAGGATATATTTTATCAGGTCTTCGACAAAGGCATTCTCCGCGACGGCGAGGGCCGCGACGTCGATTTCAAGAACACCACGATCTTTATGACGGCCAATACCGGGTCGGAACTCTTGACGGCTCTGGCTGCCGATCCGGACACGATGCCGGAAGGCGAGGCTCTGGAAGCGCTTTTGATGCCCGAGCTCAAAAAGCAGTTCAAGCCGGCCTTCCTGGGCCGCACGATTATCCTGCCCTTCATGCCGCTCGGCACAGAACAATTGTCGAAGATCGTCGATATCCAGATCGGCAAGATCAAGGAGCGCGTTCAGTCAACCTACGGCACGGATCTTATTCTTTCTGCTGAAGCGCGTGAGGCCTTGGTGGCGCGCGCTGGCGCGAGCGAGATCGGTGCACGCGCAATCGAGATCATGATCGGTCGCGATCTTCTTCCACCGCTATCCACCTTCTTTCTGGAACGGATGGCGGACGGCGCGCGCGTTGGCGAGGCGACCGTCCAGTATAACGAGGGTCGCTTCAGCATTACGGCTGGAAAGATCGAGGAAATTGAGGAATTCGCCGGAGTAGGTGACGCTACGGTGGATGAAGTTGCCGCGTCGGAGGGAAATACCCGGCGCATGCGGCACTAGATGAAAGGTAAGCCGACCTCGGAGCAAGAGGTCATTATTAGCAATAGGAGAGCTAAAGCATGCCGATTTATTTGCAGATCGACGGTATCCAAGGCGACGCAACGCACGAGGAACATCGCCAATGGATGGATATCGAAGCCATTCACTGGAACGTGGCTCGTAACATGAACACGTCAGCTGGTTCTGCTGCAAACCGTGAAGCTTCGGAGCCGACTATTTCAGAAGTCATTCTTACTAAGGTGAGCGACTCTTCGTCCACCAAGCTTTTTTCGGAAGCCTGCGCTGGCCGTACTGGTAAGCAGGCCCTGATTCACCTGGTAACCACAGGTAACCCAGGCAATACTTACATCGAATATCGCCTGACCAATACGCTTCTGGCGAGCTACTCGGTGGATTCGAGCGGCGATCGTCCGGTCGAAACCATCAAGCTCAACTTCACCAAGATGGAAGTGAAGTACACGCCATACGACGACAACAACACGCCGAAGTCGCCAATGATCGCCTCTTACGATCTTGCGACCACAAAGGCGTCGTAACGTCATTGACAAGTGGATGCCGGCTCATGTCGGCATCCATCTTTGTCTGGAGTGGTTGTCGATCACAAGGAACACTGACCTTCGCGAGATTGCTTGTACGAAAGCCTGGCGAGCATCGTTTCGGTGATAGAGGAGGTGGGCTGATGAGCGCCCCTGCAATCGATAAGATTTCGCTTACATCGCAGCATTTGATTGTCGAATACACATCTGGCGAAAGCCTGTTTGGGTCTATAGCGCCGAGTTATAAGGTAAAAGGCATCAAGGTCATTGGCTCAAGCCATCTCCAGGTCATGCGCTATGTCTATACGCTTGCGCGGGTAGAGGACGTTTATTTCGAAGGCGTGAAGTTACCTCATATGCCGGGCTTTCGTGAGCTGGCGACGGAATGGATTAAGCCCGGACAACAAATCGTCAGCGTGCCGAACGGCAAGACGAGCGTTGTGCATGTTTACACCGGCAAGAAGAATATCTTTAAAGCAACCGTCGGTGAAAAATATAAATTCGACATCCCACTCCGCTTTCTCGATTTGATTGGAAAAGACCCAGCGCCGAACAAGATTCTATATGGCAATCCGGCGGTGCCTTTTATTCAACAAGGCGATGACCAACCTATCGCCGCCGCCTACTACAACAGCGCGAGCGGCCATTTCGAAATCCTGCGCCAGTTCGAAAAGCAGATGCTTCTGCAAAATTTCCAACGTCGCTTTTCTAAAGCCATGGCGGCGGCAAGCTGATCGCGATCGTTTATGTCGGGAGACACTATGGACGAGATTTTATCGCCCGCTGATTTCATCCAGGCGAGCCGTGTTCTGAAGGTAAAGTCGCCGCTGGGAGAAGACCAGCTTTTGCCGGAGCGCGTGATTGTCGATGAAGGCGTCTCGCAGCTCTTTGAGATCAGACTGTTCGTCCGCGCCAAGAAGGAGGCGGTCAAGCCGCAGGAACTGATTGGCCGGCTGGCAGATGTCTCCGTCGAGGTGCAGCAGGGCGAGGACGAAGGCAGCGGCGTGCGCCGGCCCTTCAATGGCCTTGTGACCGAGCTGAATGAAGGGCCGCCCATCACGCGCGGGCTGCGCTCCTATTCTCTGGTGCTGCGCCCGCAGATGTGGCTGTTGTCCCGCCGCTCCGACTGCCGCATCTGGATGGACAAGACCTCGGTGGATGTGGTGCAAACGCTGTTTGCCGAGCATGGCATCCCAGCCCCCGATGTCTCCGGCATCATCAGTCCTCCGCCACCTCAGCACTATAGCGTGCAATGGAATGAAGATGATTTATCCTATCTTCTCAGGAGGTTCGAGGAAGATGGGCTGTTCTATTGGTTCAGCCATGAGGATGGCAGCCATAAGCTCAATGTCGCCGATACAGCCAACGGCTGGCTTGGGCCATCCCCCTCGGCACAAGGCGAAGGAAAGGTGCGCCTGGCGCAGGGTTCATCCGATCGCAATCATATCACAGACTGGGCAAGACGCTACTCTTATGTGCCGGGACAACGGGCTGGCGCTGACTGGAATTTTGAGACGCCGAGCATGGTGCCGGGCACGATGACGCCCTCGCTGGTTCAGATGCCGGATGCAACCAAGCGCGAGCTTTATGAATATCCCGCCCGCATCTCGTCCGTTGCCGAAGCAGAGCGTGCTCAGAAGCTGCGGGTGCAGGCAACCGAAGCCGATCACGATCATGTCTTCGGGGAATCGACCGTCCGTATTTTGGAAGCCGGCCGCCGCTTTACGCCCTATGAGGTGGCCCATCCCGAGCATGAATACGAAGAGCATGTAATCATCCGCGCTGCCCATACCATCGTCGACCGGTCCTATGAGACGAACACGAACGAGCCGGAATATATCAACCACTTCGAAGCCATCCCCTCCCGCATTCCCCTGACGCCGCACCGCAACACGAAGCGCCCGCGCATCGAAGGCACGCAGGTCGCGATCGTTGCCGGCCCGCAAGGCGAGGAGATCCACCCCGACCAGTATGGCCGCATCAAGGTCTGGTTTCCCTGGGACCGCAGAGCCAAGAAGGATGGGACGGATACCTGCTGGGTGCGAGTCAGCCAGGCATGGGGCGGATCAAGCTGGGGCGCACAAGTCATCCCACGCATTGGCATGGAGGTTATGGTCGCCTTCGTCGATGGCGACCCTGATCGACCTGTTGTCACTGGTGTCGTCAACAACCCCGCCAATTCGGTTCCCTATGACCTCCCCGCCAACAAGACCCGCATGGTGCTGCGCTCGAATACGCATAAAGGCCAGGGCTTCAACGAAATCACCTTCGAGGACGAGGCGGGAAAAGAGAACCAGTTCTTTCACGCCCAGAAAGACCAGACGACACGCGTCCTCAACGACCGCACCAAACGCATCGACCGCCACGAAGTCGCCTCCATTGGCGGCAACCGTGCTGTCGAAGTGGCGGGCAACCAGAAGCATGAGATCGGCGGTTCGGTAAATATGGTTGTGGGCGGCACGGGGCCGATGGCGATGATGGCCATGGCGGGTGTGCAGGCGCTATCCGGTCAAACGGCGAGCCTTCTTTCGCAAGCCGCGCAGATTGCTGGCGGTGGCGGTCCTGGCATCGCGAGCTTCGCGACGACCCTTGCCTCCTCCGCCCTTGGTTTTCTCGGCTCAGGCGGCCTATCCGCGCGCGAAGGCGTCGTGTCAGGCCCAAGTCCGCGCGCCGATGCGGGGACGGCGCTTGCCGGCTCCGGCACAGGTGTTGGAACGGACGCCTCCAGCCTGTTCCCGCTGCCCGGCATCATGAACACGATCGTCAGCAGCTTCAAATCTGACAGCGTGGGAGTGGCCCATGCAGAGCAGATCGGGATCAGCAAAGTAACCAATATCGGGCAAACATCCTTGGAGACTGTCGGGAAATTCAAAAAAACGATTGTTGGTGAGGAATTCGTAATTGAATGCGGCGCCTCAAAATTCATCATGCGCAAAGATGGCACGGTCATTATTCTTGGGACCAATTTTAACTTCACAGCATCGGGCCCGACGCAAATAAACGGCGTTGTCGTTGATCTCAATAAGCCTGGCGGTGGTTTCTCGGAAGCAGCGCCAACATCTGCGGATGCTTCAGTCAAAGGTTGATGTGCGATGTCAGTTGATAACCGCACTCCCTTTCCTGCTTTAGCTTTTCGCCAGTATAACATGGTCGGCGATCTGCTAGGGGTGGTTGTCGCCAGAGGCACATTTAAACTTACGAATGGTGGACCACTGCAACTCGCTGACAAGCAGGCGCCACTCGTCTTGTCTGATGTTTATGATGGAGATCCCCATCAAACACCGCAGGTCGCTTGTACCGATCTCGCCCCTTTCAAACCTGGCACCGACGTTACGTTCATCGGTGCGACCTTTGCTCCGGAAGGCGTTCCTGCGTCGACATGGCAATGTGCTTTAAAGCTAGGGCCCGTTGAAAAGCGTCTCCGTGTTCATGGACCGCGCTTCTGGCGAGCTAAGACCCGAAAGACATGGCGAGGTTTAATCACTCGTGACAATGAAGATGCGCTTGACGGTTGGGAACTAACTGAGGGGCGGCCAGCGCGCTACGTTCCTTTAGACTGGCGCCTAGCGTTTGGCGGTCAACTAGAAAATGAAAAGGTTGAAGCAAATCCGATTGGTATCGGTCTCGTCGATGAAGCGCGCTTCAAAGAAAAACCTGAGTGGCCTGCGCCACAGATTGAGGATGACGCGGCTCCTATAACATCGATAAAGGACCGCCCTGCGCCAGCAGGACTAGCTCCAATTTCCCCGTTTTGGAAAGATCGTGCTGATTTAGCTGGAACATATGACGATGACTGGCTGGAAGAGCGGTATCCGCTTTTACCCACCGATTTCAACTTTGCGTTTTGGCAAGCGGCATCGAGGGACCTAATTGTTGAGCCTTGGTTGCGCGGCGAAGAGAGGTTTGAACTCTTTCGTCTTCTGCCGCAATACGACATTCTGAAAGGCAACCTCCCTGGTATTTATCTGAGGGTTAACATTGATCAAGGAAATGGCCCAGCAGAAGGCCCAATGGTATTGGACGGTGTTCATTTTGATATGCGTCCAGGAATTGGACGCGTGTTTTTAACTTGGCGCACGGCATTCCCATGGCCGAAGCGGCGTGGCCTTCCCCAAATTTCATTTGAAATAAGACAGGAGCAAGCTTGATGTCAGGTGGGGCCGCCTCTGCTAACCACCAAGGTTATGTAAACGTAGACGTCACTGCCGAAGCCCGCGCGACAAATGCAATAACGCGTAATGGGCTTGTGGAGGATCAACCTGTTCTGTGGAACCAGCGCGGGAACTACTTTTATCAGTTTAAAAATCCCAATGACCTCGACAGCGTTGTTGAATTTAATGACACTGAACTAGAAAAGAAGCTTCGTGACAGTAAGGGGAGTAAAGCTGGTCGTCCACCTGCTCCAACTGCCGCAAATCCACCACCGCCCGAATTGATTCCAGACGACAGCACAGCCATAGCTGTCTGTCTTTCACCCGACTTTTGTCGAGCACCAGACAAGGTCATTCCTTTTCCTACCTGGGGCAAGGCAAGCGATAAAAGCGAATACTCCCCTAATGTGCGCTCTAATGGCAAGCTAATTAAACGTCAAAATTCAACATTTTCCTGCTGTTACGGCGATGAACCGGGTGTAGGGCTAGGTGTAAAATCCGGCACGGTGGGCGGTGTTGTTAAGCCGGTCACATCTTCTCCAATTGTTTTTGCAAATGGAGTTCCAGTTCAGCGGCACAGCGACAGATGCACTCTCAACAACGGCAATTGCCCCGGTGAATATATTAATGTTAAGTCCACGAGCGTATATGATCCGCCTGATGGAGATGACAAGCAAAACAGAAGCGGTTTTAGCAAGGCCTGGGACGGCTTTTACGAGAATTCCGACGAGGCGCAACTCGTCGGTGGTGCTTTAAGTAAAGGCCAAGAATATTGGCAAGATCCTTCGAAGATCGGATCTGATCTAAAATCAGCCTGGGATGCGCGACCATCTGTCAGCGATGTGGAAGAGTTCGGCGAAAACGTCGCTCACGGTGTCGGCAATACTGCCAAATATGTGTGGAATAATCCCGTTCAGTCCGCTGAAAACGTCGCAACTTGGACAGGCGATGCTGTTAAAGGATTATGGACCGGCGTTACTGACGCGTACGACAAAGGCGGCGTACTTCAGGCTGGAGGTCACCTCGCCGCCGTGGCTGTCGGCGTTATAAACCCATTCAAAAAAGCGAAGCTTGCAGGCGAATTAATTGAAGGTGCGGAAAAGCTTGGCGATATTGCGAAAGTAGAGCATCGGGCAAAGGAAGCTGTCGACGCAGCGCGCAAGGCCAAAGAAGGAAAAAAGGCTGAGGAGGCTCTGGGGGAAGCCAAGACAGCAGGAGACGAGGGGACCAGAAGCACAAGAAAAGATCTTAAGAAAACAATTTACAAGCGACCATCAGGTTTTAGGAAGGGTGTCCGCAAAAAGGTTTGGGAGGATGCACGGGGGCCTGACGGAAAAATCCGAGATCCGTTAACCGGGCGGGAAATGAATGAGAACGAGCCTTGGGATATGGGCCATAAGCCAGGGTATGAATTCCGAAAAGCTCAAGAAAATGCGATTGACAAAAACTATAGCCGATCGCAGTTCCTTGACGAATATAATGATCCAAGCCACTATCGCCCTGAATTGCCATCATCAAATCGAAGTCATGCTGGTGAAGACATGACCGATACTTATCTTGGAAAGTAGCTGAGGCGGGAGTCGATGCAGAAAGTTTCTGATGAAAATAGATTAATTGCCAAGACAATTGTTTCAGTTTTCGGCGGCGTGCCTAATATAAGGAAGTATTGGGACGACAACCACATAAGTAATCTAGATATAGTTGCATGCTCTGATGCTCCAGATGAAGGCGTTAGTTCATACGCGACAATAGGCGTCTCCGACTACCCGATAATGAGGGGTAAAGTTGAATATCCCGCCCGAGTTGAAATTCTTGGTGTTTGCGACTCGAACTCCCCACATTACGCTAATATTATCGCAACTTGCGGGTTTTGCGTTGTGAACGATCACTGGTTCCTAGCTCCAGGAGTAATTTTCCCCAACATCGTGCAAATGTATAGCGCTTCCAAAACCATGCAGCATATTGCCTTCGTAGAGCCATTTATCTGGGAGGATAAACTTTCAAGTTTAAAGCTTGATACGAAAACGGTTGATTGGCTTCTGGCCGTGCCAATTTCTGAAGAAGAATACCGTTTCGCAAAGGATGAAAGCTTTGATGCTCTCGAGGATCTCTTTGAGAAAGAACAAATCGATATATTTAATATAGATCGTCAATCGACGAGATGAGGTTTCTCGCTAGCTCTGGAAAAATCTGTCCATAGTCGAATGACGTTGGAGCTGTAGACGATAGATCCAAAATATGTGGTTTAGAACACCGACGCGCAGCAATTGACAGCATCCAAGATGATTGAATCAGACGACGAGGATTTCGAGGAGCTTTACGGACGGTGGGAGCCTTCCCTCTATAATGCTGTTATGGTCAGTGAGCGTTACTTTGCCTTGCTGGTGGGAGGGCCGCGCTGGGACGATCCTTACACCATCGTTCTGAGACGCGACACCATCGACCGTACTTTCGACAGAGACGATGTCCGTCGGCAGTTGAACGACATACAGGTTTATGCGGCACCTCAGGATGGCGAACCGTCTTATGTCGCCCTCAGCGTGAGTGGCGATATTTACATCTTCCACCCGGAAACAACTGAGCACTTCATCATCCCGGGAACCAAAGCCGAAACAGAAGACGCTCCAGATATATCTTTTTACACGATAACACCAATTGGCGATCAATTTCTTGTCGCCGGTAATCGTGGATGGTTGAAACTGGGCCACGATAAAACATGGCAGGATGTTGCTCCACAAGTGGATGTACCACCTGCCTATAAGCAGCCACAGTTTCGGATCATCGGGAAAGACCATAACGGCGAACTTTATCTCGAAGTCAAACTGACGCCGGATCGCAGGCAGTTCCTGCTGTATCCAGGCCACCCTCTTTATCGTGAAGACATGCCGGAGGAAGAAGAGGAAGCGATCGAAGCGAAGCTGGACAAGGAATTCAAAAGCTACCCTGACCTCATGATGATGTATACGGGAAGTCCAGGGAATTGGAAAAAGCATGATCTTCCTGACCGCGTTGCAAAGGTAAAGGAAGATGCCGTTAGCCTTTCCAACGTTTGCACGGACCAGAAGGGGTTCGATTACGTTCTGGGCGACAAGGGACTAATCATGAAGGGAAGTGCTCAGTCGGGCTTCACCGACATATCCTTCCTTGGCGATAGGAACACTAGGATTAGCTTTGGCGAGTTCCTTGGAGACAAGATGATTGTCACAACATCAGATGGGGTATCGCAGTTCGATGGCCACATGCTTTCGCCGTTTTCTCCGAAGATCAAGGTGAATGCTCCGCCTTATCTTGTGCAGACAAGCAACCTTCAGATCGAGGGAGGCAAAGCGTATCTCTTCGATTACCAGCTTCGATATTTCTGGACGGACGGGGCCACCTGGGACCAATACGATATTCCAAAGGAACTGAGCGAGCGGCCATTCAAGGGCAACCCACCACGGATGTAATGACGAGCCAGCTTGTAAGATGATGCAGGGCGCGCTCTTTGAAAAGCAGATACGGGCTCGCCTCGGTCCCATTTCCCGCCAAAGCTCGTGTCAGGGGGTCATGGACTTTGCTGAAATAAGTTTTTCATGCAAATCGGCGGCAGAGATATGCCCAGATTTTCCGCCGGCGAAGCAGAGCTTGATATAGCTGAGATCCGACGCCGTCTTCGAAAATGCGCTGGCCGTGGAACAAACAAGGACTTCCGATATGAGCGAGAAGGTCGAGTTCACTTACGAGCAACTCCACAATATCCCGATGATCAACTTTGCCGATCCGTTTAGCGATATTGTCGATGTCATTGGGCCTCTGGATTATGCGCAACGGGTCAGCGACGAGGAAATCGAGCGTTACCGTGGGCGATTGCCAGATGGACTGCTGCGGTTTTGGCGCGATCACGGCAGAGGCGCCTTGTTGAAGGGTTATGTTTGGGTCTGCGATCCAGAGTACCGCGCAGAAGATTTTGACGTTTATATGTATGAGCACGACGGCAGCATTTCGGCCTGGAGCTCCAAACTCCATCGGTGCAGAATCGATCTTACTGGCTTTGAAAGTGACGTTGCCATCGATGGACCTGATCCATTGATGGATGGCGACGGCAATCCGATGAGCGATGATCTCGCAGTTGCTCAGTCTATTAGAACGAAGGGCTTTACTATGAGCCGAAATATGGATGAGCAATATTCGGAATATGACTTATTCTCATCCGCATCCAACCGTCTCGGTCTGTTGAAACCGGGCGAGATCTTTGGTTTTGTGCCTGCTAGACAGATGGGTGGAGAGGGCTATCCCGAGGATATGCAGAAGGTGAAGGTTATAGAGCATCTACTGTTCCAAGCAGAACTCACGCGCCCGACGCTGATAGAATGGCAAAGAGACCCGAATAATCCAGCGAACCCGCTGAGAAGGCCTGTGCCTGTGCGTGAGCTGGGACCTCAAGGATAGCTTGGTACCCGAAATCTGAGACACAAAGTTCATGGCGACTGACATGGAAATATACCATTTTGCTCCGCCTTGAACCTGAAGGGCGGAACCTTCGGAAGATGCCGCTTGTCGAATGCTTTGTCCGTCTCACTTCAATAGGTCACCGACCTATGATGAGTATGAGCCACCAGAAGGTGGTTAGGTAATCACCGCAGGACAGAAGCCTGCGCTGAGCGGCACGAACGTCATGTTTTTCAGGGGCCGTGAGATAGGCCTTGTGCTGTCGAGAGGAGGAGAGACACCGTTCCTAACGGCCAATCCATCTATGCGATCAACAGTACGTTTTCCGGCGATGCAACATCAAGATTCATCCTCAGCCAATCCTGACCAAGGTAGTTCAAGCACGCCAAGATCATCATGCAAAAAAGAAAGTTCGTCTGGATGGAGCAATATCGACAAAGATTTGAAGCGGTTCTTGCGAAGTTCGCTAGGGGCGGCGAGTCAACGGAACCTTGCGCGCCAGAGAATGCTGAAAAATATAATGGGCACCTTCCTGAATCGATTTTCTATCTTTGGGATAAAGTCGGTATTGGTGTGTTTCGGGACGGCTATTTTCAACTTTGTGATCCAGACAAATATCGACCTGTGCTCAGGCAAGCGTTTGGAAACGACCCGGATTTAGACCCAGACAAGACTTATCCTATAGGGTTTAGCGCTTTCGGTGAAATACTTGCGTGGAACGAAGATCATCGCGACGTGCGCATCGCGTTAGTTGATAGCTTTGTATCCTGCCGGTGGTTGTTGGCCCCCAAACAGAATATCGACCCCAACATAACGCTCCTAACGAGTCTGCTGCTCGCAGACGGTGCGTCTCAGGATCCGCTGGATGAAAACGGCAGCCCCTTATTTCCGTCAGTTCGTTCAAGACTAGGTATTTTGGAGCGGGCTCAGATTTATGGGTTCAAACCTATTCTCGCGCTTGGCGGCAATCGAACTGCCGACAGCTTAACTGTGTATGACGCTTTGCCGCACATGAGTATACTGGCCCAAGCGACTCAACTGAAACTCATGGACCTCAAACAATATCCTCCCAAGCTAGTTAGAATGATTGGCTGAGCTGGAACCTACAGCGTTCGTTTTACCGCCTGGACTTCCTAAAGGTGACAGAAGTATTGATCAAGATGTTCTAGCGCGATCCCTACTCCCTTCAAAAAGCAAGACGTTCGAGGAATTCGATGCACAAGATCAACCTATGTTCGACCGGTTTATAGTTGCGCATGGGTCGCTGGAAAGAGGCGAGTGCTTCGGATACTTCCCTCCCATTGAGACTGTTGGTTTCGAGAGTTTAATGCGACTTGAAGCTGGGCGTACACCGAAATCCGTACCATCGTGCAATCTGAACTAATTCGGGCGGCCATAACTGTATAAGCGAACGGATGTGTGAGGTCCCTTATATGTCCATGATCAGTAGACTGATTTTCTTTTCAATTGTGGTGCTCACGTCAGCAGCCTGGGACTCTCCTTATTATGATAAGGATCCCCTCGTAACGAAGGGGAATGTCTTCGAAAAAGTTAACCTTCCAGGCTTAACTACCCTTTTACAGGTTACAAAATTAGATGCCGTGAGTGGTCGCGATCCAGTGGTCCGGGCACAAGGCTCCTTCGTTCATTCCAACGTGGCGAAGATAATAAAGGAATTAGAGAATAACGGCTTTGTCGTCACTGATGCGTTCTTGTTCGCCAGTGGAGATGATAACCCTTGGTGGAAGCTTGAGCAAGGCGTCTCCGGAACCACGTTTCTAGACAAGCAGCTGCCAGGTCATGAAACAAAGATGAAGTTGTTCGCATTGACAGATGGATCAGGCTTTTTCCAATTCGAGGATATCCGTTTGTAATGACGGCTCACAATGGGATAAGCGACTTTCATAAGCTTGGGAGTCAGACATATGGCTTCTGTCAAGTTAGCCGCTGTGAACGTCTTCATCAGTTGGTGGTGCCAGCACGTCCTATAAGCCGGCTTTCTCTGTTATGTTTGTCTGATGTCTAAGGCCGCTTTCATCACTGAAAACACAGAGCTTGATCTTGCTGAGATGAAACGTGCCGGCTTCCGCAGCGTCGTTCTACCGGAATATCCCAGCGAGGAAGAGCTGGCAAAGGTAGCCCGGCTCCTGCAAGTAACCTCGCTAGAATGCTGGGCGCAGGAGTTTGGAAACGAGCCGGAGCAGTTTGGACCTGCAAACTTGCGACAATCGCTTATCTGGACCTATGAGCGATCCTACACGAACCTCCTCATGAAATTCGGCGCCCGCGAACTCTACATTTGGGCGCCGGAAGCGCACGAATATATGGTGATCTTTGGCGACCCCAGCCTCGTGAAGGACGTTGTCGAGAGCCGGATCTTTGAACTTGATTTCGATGAATATCTTCAAAGCGGCGCGCTCTCTCCAGCCACCGTCGAGTTTCTTCGCGACATCAGGAGCCGCTACACGATTGCATAGCTCTCTCCGCAAGCAACGGCGTTGCATGCCTTTCCTGTGCTCTCGCCAAGCCCGCATATTTTCGATACTGCGAACGCAGAGATGATCAGGATGTCATATGAGATGTCCTTGTCGTATGATGTCTCCTAGGATTTCCTTCAACGAGGCTGCGTAAAGAAATGGCAACCCAGAGTACCGGTCGTAAACGTCTGGCTCAGCAGCTTATCGATCATGTGAGACAGCAAATCGAGAGCGGTCTTTTACAGCCGGGGGACAGGCTGCCCACTGAGCCGCAACTTGAGGCGTCTTTCGGCGTGAGCAGAACGGTGGTGCGTGAGGCGATCGCCGATTTACGAGCGGCAGGCTATGTCAGCCCGGTCCAAGGCAAAGGCGTCTTCGTGACAGGCGCTGGCGCGAACCCGCCGTCAATACTGACGCCGGCGGACCTCAGCAATATTCCTGAGATGCTGGAACTGCTGGAATATCGCGTCGCTGTCGAGGGCGAAGCGGCGGCAATTGCGGCCTATCGCCGGACCGCCGAGCAGGAAGAAGCCATTCGCAACGCGCATAGGAAGATGGCGCGTGCAATCGAAGCAGCCCAGCCAACGGTCGAAGCCGACTATGAATTTCATTCTGCCGTGGCGTTAGCGACCAACAACAGGTTTTATGTCGAGGCGCTCCGTCATTTCGGTGCGCGCGCTATACCGCGCAGCCAGTTTCCAAGCCTCCCACAGGCGAATAAGCGCGATTACCTGGAGAAAGTACACGCAGAGCATGCTGCTATACTGGCCGCAATCATCGAGCAGGATCCCGAACGCGCTCGCTCGCTCATGCGCTCCCATATTGCGGAAAGTCAACGTCGCTATCGTGGCCTTGCCGAAGCAGGATAGCGCTGGACAATTCCCGGGCATCGACCTATTCATATGACGTCATATGAATAGGAGGTTCTCTTGTATTTGGGAACGCAGGTCGAAGTTCGTGACGATGATGATTTGCGCGTTTTCGCGCAACTGGGCGTAAAGCATATCTCCGCCGATCCTCCCGGGCCGCCATCGAGCTGGACGCTCGAGGATCTCGATCGCCATCGCGACCGTGTCGAAAGCTTTGGTCTGATCCTGGATATGGTTCAGCTACCGTTGCCGTCAAAGCCGATCGAGCAGGCTTCCTATCCGGATATCCTCCTTGCAGGGCCGCAGCGGGATCGCCAGATCGATGCCGTTTGTGGCATGATCGAAAACTGCGCGAAAGCTGGCATTCCCGCTGTCAAATACAATCTGAACCTCATTGGTATTCCGCGCACGGAGCTCGAGCCGGGACGTGGCGGGTCCTTGAACGAGGCATTCCGCTGGGAGAAGGCCGATCAGCGGGCGCAGCCTGGGGCGGCAGGCCAGCTTTCGGAAGATGAGAACTGGGAACGCATCGATTATTTTCTCGAGCGCGTCGTTCCCGTTGCGGAAGAAAATCGGGTTAGACTCGCCTGCCACCCCCATGACCCCTACACGCCGCCAGGCTATCGCGGCGTGACGCGCGTTCTGGGGTCAGTCGATGGCCTCAAGAAGTTTGTCCAACTGCGTGAAAGTCACTATCACGGTTTGAACTTCTGCCAGGGATCGATCGGCGAAATGCTGGAGAACCCACGCGAGGAGATCGGTCCGGTCATCCGCTGGTTTGGCGAGCGAGAAAAGATCTTCAATCTCCATTTCCGCAATATCCGCGGCGGCAAACTGTCTTTTATGGAAACCTTTCCGGACGAAGGTGACATGGACATGGTCCAATCCCTGAAGATCTACAAAGAGATTGGGTACAAATACATGGTCATGCCAGATCATGTGCCACGCATCAGCGGGCGTGATCCGACGGGTGTCGCCTTTGCTTTTTGTTACGGCTATATCGCAGCGCTCCTTGAAGCGCTCGATGCCGGCCATTTTTAATTCTATCCGAAATTGACAAGGGGGCTCCCGTGGAACCAAATGCCATAAAAGCAGCCGTTGGCGGCGGACTGCTTTCTTTTCCGGTAACGCACTTCAAAGCAAACAACGATTTCGACCCAGAGGCCTATGGCGCGCATGTCCAATGGCTCTCCGGCTACGGCGCGAGTGCGCTTTTTGCGGCTGGGGGGACCGGGGAGTTCTTCTCGCTTAACCCTCAGGAAATTCCGCATGTCATCGCCACCGCCAAAGAGGCGGCTGGGGCGACCCCGATCCTTTCCGGGACCGGCTATGGGACCTCGCTCGCCATCGAAATTGCGCGATCGGCCGAGAAGGCGGGAGCAGATGGACTGTTGCTATTGCCTCCCTATCTGATGTTTGCAGAACAGGCAGGGCTGATAGAGCACGTCAGAGCGGTATGCCGCGCTGTTGGCATCGGCGTCATCGTTTATAACAGGGATAACGCCGTCTTGACGGCCGACAGTCTTGCGAGGCTTTGCGAGGAATGCCCCAACCTTATCGGCTTCAAAGACGGCGTCGGCGACGTGGATCGCGTTATCGAGATTACCACCAAGATCGGTGACCGATTGGTCTATGTTGGCGGCATGCCGACGCACGAGGTTTATGCCCAAGCTTACTTTGCTGCCGGCGTTACGACCTATTCTTCCGCTGTCTTCAATTTTGTCCCAAGCCTTGCGCAGCGTTTCTATCAAGCGCTGCGCACAGGGGATCAATCGACTGTTGACAGTATCCTGAAAGGTTTCTTCTTTCCGCTGGTCGCATTGAGAAACCGGAAAAAGGGCTATGCCGTCTCGATCATCAAGGCGGGATTGAAAGCGGTTGGCCGCGATCCCGGCAAGGTCCGCCCGCCACTGACAGATCTCACGCCCGAGGAATTCGCGGAGTTGCAGAAGCTGATGGCGGCGCAAAAAGATACGCAATAGCGAAGTGCTGTAGGGCCGCTGAGCTCGACGACCTAGCGCGGGCGGATCTGCCGCCAGCGCTTTTGAGCTGGCTGGCAGGTAGCCATGCCTTTCTCGACGAGCGGGCCGTTACGCTGCTTGCTGCTTACTCAATAGCGATGATTTCGAGTTCATCGTCACCAAACGGGACAACATCGCCGACGGCCTTGCCCACCAGCGCGACCGCGACAGGTGAAACATAGGAAATCGTGCCCGTCTTCGGTTCGGCCTCGTCTTCACCAACGATGCGATAGACCTGTTTCCTTCCGTCGTTCCTCACAAAACTGACGGTGCTGCCGAACGACACTTTATCGGCCGATAACGCGATCTCCACAAGCTCCGCTGTTCTTACTCTCTCTGCGAAATAACGTAGGTCGCGTGCGGGAAGGGCAGATTGACGGCGCCTTTCGTTGATATCTTCGATTGTCTGAGCGGCCTCATAGGCCTGTCGCGCCTGATGAAGCGCAGCCTGTAAAGCTGCCAAACCGTTTTTGGTGACGAGATTTGGATGTGTTGAGATCGGGCGGTCAGGCAGCTGCGTTTCCGCTGCCGTTTCTGCGCTTTCTTCTTTTGTGAATGCAACTGCCAAGACGATCCTCCACTCGATGCTTATTTGCTTTTCGCAAGGATATAGTGTCGACGACTGATGGCGAAAGGGGTGGTTTTGGCGCCCCAACGGAAAGGGTGACTATGAGATCAGCTCGGTCGGCTCACTTCAAGAGCATTGAGGGCTTGCTGGCGCTCCAGCTCACCCTCCGAGGGCTCTATTCCGCCAACACCTTTTCCCGCAGATATGCGCCGTAGGCGCTCTTGCCATATTCCTGGGCAAGGCGGGTGAGGGCAGCGCGGTCGATGAAGCCCTGGCGGTAGGCGATCTCTTCCGGGCAGGAGATCTTGACGTCCTGACGCCGTTCCAAGGTTGCTACGAATTCAGCGGCGTTGAGGAGACTGTCCGGAGTGCCTGTGTCAAACCATGCAAAACCGCGTCCGAGCGTCTCGACATTCATCCGGCCGCGCTTCAGATACTCCTTGTTCACGTCGGTGATCTCAAGCTCGCCGCGAGGCGATGGCTTCAGATTGGCGGCAATCTCGACGACATGCTTGTCGTAGAAGTAAAGGCCGGTCACGGCATAGCTCGATTTCGGCTTTTCGGGCTTTTCCTCGATGGAGATGGCCTTGCGCGTCTCATCGAACTCGACGACACCATAACGCTCCGGATCGGCAACCCGATAGGCAAAGACGGTCGCGCCTTGCAGGTTGTCGATGGCGCGACGGAAGGTATCAGTCACGCCATGGCCGTAGAAGATGTTGTCGCCAAGGATGAGGCAGGACGGACTGTCGCCGATAAAGTCGGCACCGATGATGTAGGCTTGTGCAAGTCCGCCGGGATGCGGCTGGACGGCATAGCTGAGCTTGACGCCCCACTGCGATCCATCGCCGAGGAGGCGCTCGAAGAGCGGCATGTCGAGCGGCGTTGAGATGATCAGAATCTCGCGGATGCCTGCGAGCATCAGCGTCGACAGCGGATAATAGATCATCGGCTTGTCATAGACCGGCATCAGCTGCTTCGAGATGACCCTCGTCATCGGATGAAGTCGCGTGCCGCTACCGCCAGCAAGAATAATGCCCTTCATGATCGATCTACCTTTAACTCATGCCGTTGATCTCGCGTATCTCAGTGCTTCTCATTGAGAAGCCCGAGCCGATCGCCGGCATATCCCTTGCGCAGTGGTTCCCACCACCACTGATTTTCCAGATACCAGCAAACGGTCTTTTCGATGCCGCTGTCGAAGTTCTCCTGGGCGCGCCAACCGAGCTCGTTCTCCAGCTTGTCGGCATCGATCGCATAGCGGGCATCATGACCTGGACGATCATCCACATAGGTGATGAGACGCTTGTGGCTGTCTGCCCGAGGACGGATCGCATCCATCAGTTCGCAGATGCGTGTGACGACGTCGATATTGCGCCGCTCGTTGCGTCCGCCGACATTGTAGGTCTCGCTGATGCGGCCGCGCTCGGCAATCAGGTCAAGTGCCCTTGCATGATCTTCGACATAAAGCCAGTCGCGGATATTGGCGCCATTGCCATAAACCGGCAGCGGCTTGCCCTCCAGCGCATTGAGGATCATCAGCGGGATCAGCTTCT